>LUCC01000013.1 GCA_001593855.1 Candidatus Hecatellales archaeon B24
ATTATGGCTTGAATGATTAGGGGTAGAAGCCTGTTGTAGAAGAGGACGTTGGCTGCAAGTCTTGCAGCTGAAGCCACAGGCATAGGCCGCTTGTTGTTAAGCTTGTAAAGGCTTGCGTTAACCCTTAGAATTTCCAGTACGGCTTGAGCGTCCGCTACAACACCTGCCATGGTCATGGCTAGATGGTCATCTATTCTGTGAACCTTTTTCCCATGTTTGTGAGCTATGAAGTATCCCATGGTAACCCTCGTATCTGTGGCCAGCACCACACCGTCTTTGCATACAGCACCAACAGTGGTGGTTCCCTTATACTGTAGGCTGCTTGCCTTTTCACGCCAATCTGGATGGTACATAACAGGCTGCAACTCCCACCGTTGTTTAAGCTTCAGTCGGCTTAAAACAGGCTTAAAACCTATGAAGGAGGTCTGTACTTTTTGAATACCCAACCTAAGATAAAAACATTACTCTTAGCAGCCCAGCAAACTTTTCAGTCAGGAACAAACCTTCGAGGATTCTTGAAAAATAAAAATTTAAAACGGAGGTTTCCCTAGAGAAGCTTGGGATGGCTGGTAAAATTTTCACCTTTTTAAGCGAAAAACTTGCTAAAAACGGATACGTCTTCATTTATGAAGGAGAAGTAGCTCCCTGCGTTGAGTGCGACTTTTACAAGGTCTGCCATGGGAAGCTTAAACCTAACATGGCTTACCGGGTTGTGGAGGTTAAAGACAAAAAAATCAAATGCCCCGTTTTGGGGCCATCCTGCTTGGTGAGAGTTGAGCAGGCTGAAATCGAAGCTGCCGTTGAGGCTGGACAAGCCTTGGAGGGAGCCTTAATCAGGTTTAACCCGCAGGAATGTGGGCTGCTAACATGCCAGTACTTCAACCTCTGTGTTCCTGTGGGGCTTGAAGAGGGAGATAAATCCTGCAAGATAGTTAATGTTTCGGAGGCTTTCACCTGCCCTCAGAAGGGGGTGAGGCTTGCCCGGGTTTCTCTTCAGCTTCAGAAGGCTTAGCTTCAGCTTCCTTCTTTCTTTCAGCCTCTTTACGCCGGTATGTTTCGATGAAGGTTATGGATTTCACTTCTGAGAGTAGCTTGAAAACGTCGACGGTTAACCCACGCTTGGAAGGTTGAAGCCCGTCAACTATCAGGGCTTCCTCAGGTAGGACTATTTTCAGTTCTCCTTCTCCTGAAATTTCAAGGCTGACTTTTTCTACGGGGATGGCTGGCATTCTCCTGTGAAGTAAGGATTTAACTTTTTCCTCAAGGGTTTCAAGCTTCTGTTTAACTTCAACCTCGTAGATTAGGGTTCGCCCTGCCAGGGGGAGATTGAAGTCCACTTGAACTCTTCCAGCTCCAACGCTTCTAACCACGGCGAGTTTTCCGTCTATTTCAACCTCTAACCCTGGGTATGGGGTGATGTCTCTTTCCCTAAACTTTCTTAAGGGCACAAGTTTCAGCTTCGACGGGTCTCTAACCCCGAAGCCTTTTTCAGGAGGAATCTCCAGGGTTGCCTTTTTGCCTACTTCTAAGCCTTCCAGCTGCTCGTCTAAGCCCTTTAAAACCCAGCCTTCACCTACCACGACAAGCATAGGCTCGTACACGGTGTTTTCCTGGTAGATTTTCGCTTCTCTGGCAACGTCGGCTAGGCTTGTATCGAAAACTTCACCTGTCTCTTTAACTTTGGCTACGTAGTCTATGAGGATGAAGTCTCCCTTCTCCACCGGCAACAATTCCCCCTCCAACGGGGATATTTCCAAGATTTCGCTGGCATAATATTTTAAGGTTTGGAAGGGTGATGGGAAAGGAGTCTTAATAAAATTCATAGCTCTTTAAAGATTATAAAGGAAAAATTAAACACCTTAAAGGCGAAGCCCTAAGAATGATGAAAAAGGCAAAAGTTTTCAGTCCAGCTCACATCACCGGCGTTTTCACCGTTGAGGATAGCCTTAACCCTTTAAGGAAAGGCTCTAGGGGGTTGGGGGTAACCCTAGGCAGGGGGGTCTGGACAGAGCTGGAGGCTGAACCTTCATCCCGCTGGAGAGTTGAGGTTAAAGGGGTTGGAGCTGAAATCAAAGGTGAGGTTTCAAGGAAGGTTATAGAAATTCTGAAATCTAAAATTCGCCAGCCTTACCATGTGCGTGTGACCCATAGGTTTGAGGTTCCCGTGGGAGCTGGATATGGCGCCAGTGGGGGAGGAGCTCTAGGTGTAGCCCTAGCCCTGAATGAGGCTTTGAACCTTGGCTTACACCAGCTGGAGGCTGCTAATGTCGCCCATCTGGTTGAATGTGGAACTGGGCTTGGAACCGTTCTAGCCGAAACCCATGGAGGCTTCAGCTTAAGAGTTAGAGGGGGAGCCCCCAGCTTCGGCATGGTTAAAAAGTTTGAGGCTGAAGGCTTCAGGGTTGTCTCGCTTTGCTGGGGAGGCCTTCCAACCTGCAGCGTGCTTTCAAACCCTAACCTCAGAGGGTTTATAAGGTGGGTTGGCGAGGGATGCCTTGAAAAGTTCGCTGGAAACCCGACGGTTGAAGGCTTCCTAGAGGCTTCAAGAGGCTTCTCAGAGGCTCTGGGGCTTCTAACTCCAAGGGTTAAGGCGGCTTTAAGCTTCCTGGCCTCCAAGGGCTTTCAAGGCTTCTCGATGAACATGCTTGGCGAGGCTGTCTTCACCCTCGTCCAGGAAGAGGAGCTCCCACGCCTTTTAAAGGCTTTAAGCCATCCGCTCTTCGAAGACTGCAGGCTCACCGTTTCAGAGGTTTCCTGGAAGGGTGTAAGGGTTGAAGACTGAAACATCCCAGGTTAAGGTTACCATCGTAAGGGTTCCTGTTCCCAGAAGCCATCCCCGCTTTGAACTTCTCATGGTCAGAGAACGGATGGTTGAAGGCCTTGCTAAGGGCCTCGTGGTTCCTGAAGGCCTTATATCCCATGGGAGGGGGGAATGCTTCGACTACCTGATAGGTGAAAAAACAGAGGTTTTCGCCTTGAAGGCTATAAGGGCTGCAGCTGCATCCCTCCTCCTAGCCGGGAAACCTGTTATATCTGTCAACGGTAATCTGGCTGCACTCTGCGCCCACGAGCTTGTGGAGCTTTCGAAAGCTACGGGAGCCCTGCTTGAGGTAAACCTTTTCTACCGTTCAAGGCTTAGAGAGCAGGCTGTAGCCTCAGCCCTTAGAGCAGCTGGAGCCAGCCGGATTCTAGGCGTCAACGCTTCAAAGCGTATCCCCCAGCTTAAAGGCTTCAGAAGCCTTGTGGATGCAAAGGGAATATTCGAAGCCGACCTAGTGCTGCTTGGAATCGAGGATGGCGACAGGGTTGAAGCCTTGAGAAGGGCTGGGAAGAAGGTTATCGTCATAGACCTTAATCCTCTCTCCCGCTCAGCCTTCAAAGCCTCCATAACAATCATTGACAACGTGGTCAGAGCTCTGCCCAAACTCAGGCTGGAAGTTGAAAAGCTTAGAGGAGCTTCTAAACAGCGCCTCCACAGGGAAGCCTCCTCCTACGACAACGGGAAGATTCTGGCTGAAGCCTTAAACCACATCAGGAACAGGCTTGGAACGTTAGCATCAAACCTAGCTTCAGGGAGGAGTTAAGCAGGGTTGAAGCCCGTTCTCCAGGTGGCCTTAGACTTTTCAGACCTCCACCGAGCCTTAAAGGCTGCTGAGGAGGCTGTTAGAGGAGGAGCTGACTGGCTTGAAGCTGGAACCCCCCTAATTAAAAGTGAAGGCCTGAACGCTGTAAGGGAACTGCGTAAAAGGTTTCCAGCCAGAAAAATTGTGGCTGACATGAAGACCATGGACACGGGTTCAGTAGAGGTTGAAATGGCTGCTAAGGCTGGAGCGGACATCGTGATAGTTCTGGGGGCCTCCGACGACAGCACGATCAGGGAGGCTGTGGAGGCAGGGCGCAGATACGGCGCAGAAATCATGGTGGACCTTATAGGCGTGGAGAACATGGCTGAAAGGGCTTTAAGGCTTGAAGAGCTTGGCGTAAGCTACATTTGCGTCCACGTTGGGGTAGACCAGCAGATGCGTGGCCTAAACCCTGTGAAGGTTTTAAGGGAGCTTTCAGGCAGAGTTAAGGTTCCCCTAGCCGTAGCCGGAGGGATAACAAGTGAAACCGCTGTGGAGGCTTTGAAGGCTGGAGCCAGCATACTGATAGTTGGGGGGGCCATAATTAAGGCTGCGGATGCTGCTGAGGCTGCTAGGCGAATAAAGGAGGCAGTGCAGGCAGGGAAGCCGCTGGCATCCCACCTCTACAGGAAGATTGGGGGAGCCGAAGAGGTTAAAGCTCTCCTGCTGAAGGTTTCCACACCAAACATTTCCGACGCCATGCACCGCAGAGGTGAAATGGAAGGTATAAAACCCGTGGTTCAAGGCTTGAAAATGGTTGGACAAGCCTTTACTGTTAGAACTTTCCCTGGAGACTGGGCTAAGCCTATAGAGGCAATAGAGCAGGCTAAACCAGGCGAGATAATCGTTATTGAAGCTCAAGGTCGCGGTAAAGCCATCTGGGGGGAACTGGCAACCTACAGTGCTGTGGGTAGAAGGCTTGGAGGCGTGGTGATAGACGGAGCCGTAAGAGATGTGGAAGTGATAAAACAGTTAAGCTTCCCAGTTTACGCCCGTGAGATAACGCCTACAGCCGGAGACCCGAAAGGCTTCGGGGAGATAGGTGTGGAAATAACCTGTGGAGGAGTGAAGGTTAAGCCTGGAGACTGGGTGGTTGGAGACGACAACGGAGTCGTAGTCATCCCCAAGGAGCAGGCTGTTGAAATAGCTAACAGGGCTGAAGACGTAAGGGAAAAAGAAGAGCGTATAAGAGCTGAAATAAAGGCTGGAAGCACCCTGTCCGAGGTTCTGAAAATCAAGAAATGGGAGAAGCTTATAGGGTGAAGAGAAGGCGTGGAAAAATTCAGGCTGCTTGTGGTTGGAGCCGGAGCCTTAGGCTGCCTCTACGCGGCCATCCTTTCCAGCGTAGGCCATAGGGTTTCCCTCCTAGGACGGCTCCAAACCGTTGAAGCTGTCAGAAGCCGAGGTTTGAAGGTGCATGGGAAGCTTAACCTAGAAGTGGAAGTTGAGGAGGCTGCTGAAGCCGTTGACAAGCTTAGAAGCCCAGACGGTTTTGACCTAGTTTTGCTGGCGGTTAAAGCCTACCAGGTGGCTGAGGCTGCCGTTCAGGTTGCGCCCGTGGCGGCTGTTAGCGGCTCACCGGTTTTATGCTTGCAGAATGGCTTAGGTGTTGAGGAGGAAGCAGCTGAGGCTTTAGGCTTCCTAACCCCGGTGGTCAGGGGTGTAAGCTTCTGCGGTGCCTACGTGGAGCAGCCAGCCGTAGTACGCTGTACAGGTGTAGGCGAAACTCTGATAGCGGATACGCCATTAAAAGCCTTGTCAAAGTTTGCCAGCTGCCTCCGTGAAGCAGGGCTTTCAGCAGGAATGAAGAAAAACATGGAAACCGTCGTGTGGGAGAAAACTCTTGTGAACGCTGGAATAAACCCCTTCGGAGCGCTCACCGGGCTGAGAAATGGAGAGCTCTTGGAAGCAGAAGGCATACCGGAGGCTATGGCTGAAACAGTTAGGGAAGGCGTGAAGGTTGCGGAGAGGAAAGGCGTGCGTTTGGCCAGAGACCCTGTGAAGCTGACCTTCGAAACAGCTAGGGCTACCGCCCAGAACTACAATTCTATGCTTCAGGACGTGAAAAGGGGGAAGCGGACTGAGATAGACTATATTAATGGAGCTCTGTCCAGGCTTGGAAGCCTCCTCGGAGTTCCAACCCCTCTTAACAAGCTGCTAACTAAGCTTGTAAAGGATTTAGAGGCTGGGAGAAAACAGGAATGTGGAGTTTCAGTCATCCTTCAAAAAGCCTTGTAGGCTCCGAAAGCCGGAGGCTTGAAGGTAAAAGAATAATTTTAGCCGTAACGGGAAGCGTAGCCATAATCGAAGCTCCGGTGTTGGCTAGGAGACTCATGAGGCTTGGAGCTGAAGTCTACCCTGTGATGACCTCTAAAGCCAAAACCATGCTAAGCCCTGAACTCTTAGAGTGGGCTACAGGAAACCAGGCTGTAACCGAAATCACAGGGAAAATCGAGAACGTTGCAGCCTTCCTTAAGCCTCCTGAAGGGAAACCTGCAGACCTAATGCTCATAGCACCTGCCACAGCCAACACCCTAGCCAAACTCGCCCACGGAATCTATGACAATGCGGTCACAGGCTTCGCCCTTGCAGCCGTAGGCGCAGGAATACCGGTAATCCTAGCTCCAGCCATGCACCACCAGCTTCTTTCAAGCCCCGTCACCCAGCGGAACCTTGAAGACCTCCAAAGGGTCGGCTTCGAAATTGTTAAGCCTAGAGTCGAAGAGGGAAAAGCTAAGATGGCTGACGTTGAAGACATAGTGGAAGCTGTGGTTAGAAGGCTTACGCCTAAAAGCTTAGAAGGCTTTAGGTTTCTGGTAACCGCTGGGCCTACGAGAGAACCTTTAGACCCGGTGAGGGTGATAACCAACCGAAGCTCCGGCAGGATGGGCATCACGCTTGCAGCCGAAGCCCTACGTCGAGGTGCAGAGGTAACCCTGATCTACGGGCCTGGAAGCGTCAGGCCTCCTCCTGAAGCCAGAACGGTCAGGGTTGAAACCGCCAGAGAAATGTTTGAAGCTGCAGTGGAAGAGCTGAAGGGTGAAGGCTACCATGTTTTCCTAGCTGCCGCAGCCATGGCGGACTACGAAGCTGAACGTCCTTCACAGTCTAAGATTCCAACCAGCAGATTCAGGAAGCTGACGGTCAAACTTAAGGCAACCCCCAAGCTTGTGGACGAAGTTAAAAAGTGCAGCCCAAAAACCTTCCTCGTAGCTTTCAAAGCCGAACATAAAGTCTCTTTGAAAGAGCTGAAGAAGAGGGCTTTGGAGAAGCTTAAGGCATGCAAGGCTGACCTAATCGTGGCAAACGATGTTTCAAAGCCTGGGGCAGGCTTCCAAGCTGGAGAAATAGAAGCTCTAATAGTGGGGAGAAAAGGTGAAGCCCTAAGGCTTCCAAGGATGTCCAAGGAGGAGGCTGCCCGAAGAATTCTTGACCTGGTCGAGGAAAGGTTAAAGGTGGAGAGGCGGAAGCCTGCTTAGCCTCTCAGCCAGCTTAGCTTCAACTTCAGCGATTATTTTCGACGGCTCCTCTGGGAAGCTGTAGCCTAGCTTTGCAAGTCCGTTGAAGACTGCTTTAAGAGTTTTTGAAACGTAGGGCTGGCAGATTATCCCCATGCTTCCAATCCTGAAGCATTTCCCTTTAAGCTTTCCCATTCCCCCACCAATTGCTACGCCGTGTACTTCCCTGGCCATCTTACGCATTTCTTCTCCGTCTATTCCCGGAGGATTCCAGAGGGCTATAACCGTGTTAGAGCGGTTTTCACCTTTGGATAGGGTTTCAAGGCCGGCCCTGTCGAAGGCCTCGTAGAAGGCTTCAGCACAGATCCTATGCCTTTCAATCCTGTTTTCCAGGCCTTCCTCCTTCAGAAACTTTAAGGCTTCATCCAAGGCGTAGAAGAGGGTTAGAACTGGGGTGAAAGGAGTTTCCATTCGGTCGTAGGCGAACCTCCGATAGGATTCAAGGTCGAAGTAGAAGGGCCTATACTTGTTCTCCCTTAAAACCGTGTAGGCTCTTTCGCTTATTGAAACCATGGAAACACCGGGTGGACATGCTAAGCATTTCTGGCTTCCGGCAATGCAAATGTCCACGTTCCACTCGTCGACGGGAAGCCTGTCTCCGGCCAGAACAGATATGGCGTCCACTATGAAGATTTTGTCGTGCTGGCGGCTGAGCTTTCCAAGCTCCTGAATAACCCTCCAGGTTACACCGGTTGAAGTCTCATTGTACACGGTGGCTATGGCCTTTACATCCGGGTTTTCGTCTAGGGCTTCCTTCACCTTTTCCAGGCTTGGAGCCTCACCCCACTCGGCTGAAACGTCTACGGGCTTCCCTCCAAACCTGACGGCAGCTTCTCTAAGCCTCTCGCCGAAAACGCCGAAGTGGGCGGTTATAATCTTGTCTCCGGGTGCTATGATGTTTCCCACGGCGCATTCAACGCCTCCAGTCCCAGAGGCTGTTAAAGGGAAAACATCGTTCACCGTCTGGAAGGCGTATTTAAGGTTTTCAAGGATGCTCTTGTAGAGGGAGTGGAAGGCTGGCCCTCTATGGTTTATTATAGGCCTCTCCATGGCCTTCATAATTCTTTCA
Source organism: Candidatus Hecatellales archaeon B24 (assembly GCA_001593855.1). Classification (GTDB taxonomy): domain Archaea; phylum Thermoproteota; class Bathyarchaeia; order Hecatellales; family Hecatellaceae; genus B25. The sequence goes on from LUCC01000013.1 coordinate 8,211, forward strand.
GGCGTGTTGGTGGGTCCTGGAATCATTAAAAGCATTTTCCCGGTTTCCATCGTGAAAACCCTTACCTGAAACCGTTAATTACATCTAAGGAAGATTAGCATGGGGTTAAAAGAAAAACTTTTAGCATCAAACAGCTTATTCAGCCTCACAAGTAAACTTTTATGAGAAAAAATATACGGTAATGGAAGATAAGATACGCTTTGACGGGAAGCCTTCAGGGAGGGTTAAGTTTTAAGGCCCATAATAACCTTGCTAACGGACTTCGGCGTGAAGGATAGCTACGTAGCCGAAATGAAAGCTGTAATCTTAACGTTATGCCCAGAGGCTTCCATAGTGGATATAACCCATGAAGTTGAACCCTTCAACCTTCGGCTGGCAGCCTACCTGCTGGCTAGAGCCACTCCATATTTTCCCGTGGGAACAATCCACGTAGCCGTAGTAGACCCGGGTGTCGGAGGAGGAAGGAAACCCTTAATCATCGAAGCAGAGAAGGGCATGCTGGTGGGGCCTGACAACGGCATACTTATTCCGGCTGCGGAAAAACTTGGCATGAAGAGAGCTTATGAAATTAAGAGCAGAGAGCTTCTGCCTGAAAGGTTTACGGAAACCTTCCACGGCAGAGATGTTTTCGCTCCGGCAGCCGCCCTCCTAGCCAGCGGAGTTAAACCTGAAAGGCTGGGTGTTAAAACTTCAACCTACGTTAAGGCAGCCATACCTGAAGCCAGACTTTTTAAGGGGAAAATCAGAGGAGAAATAGTCTATGTTGACAGGTTTGGAAACCTCGTAACTAATATTGGCAGAGAGCTTCTGGCATCCCTCAACGTGAGATTCGGCAATATGCTTAAGCTTTCATTCCGAAGGCTGGGAAGCAAACCTTTAAAAGTGAAGTTTTTAAGGGCTTACGCTGAGGCTGAGGTCGGGGAGCTTTTAGTTCTTATCGGAAGCTGGGGGACGCTGGAGATTTCAGCGAATCAGGCCAGAGCCTCGAACAAGCTTAAGGTTGAAGCTGGAGAGAAAATTTGGGTTGAAGCTTAGTGTACGCCCTTTCCCTTCACGCCTCTAACCTTGTCGGTTTTCGAAAGGTTTCTTATTCTTTCAACTCCTCCTATCCGCTTGATGTAGCGGGCTACCGCTTCCGGTACAAGTTCCTCCCAGTTTCCACCATTCAGTATCCGGTCGCGGACATAGGTTGCTGAGTAGACAGCACGCCTGTAAAACCTTATATTTTCAACTTTGAAGCCTGCCTCCGAGAAGAGCTGTCGGCTTAGAGGGTCGTTGGTGAAAACCGTGTTAAACCTTGGCGTGTAGGATAGAACCTGAGCTACCCATATACTGTGAACCTGAGTGTCCGGTATAGGTATAATAGTGTACAGGCGCCTGTCAACACCAGCCTCGTCTAGGGCGAGCCTGAGCATGGTGAAACGTTCCCCAGCCGTGAAGGGGTTTTCAGGCTCATGACTGAACTGGGCGCTTCCAATCCCTATGACAAGCTCGTCCACTCTTTCAAGAACATAGTTCACAGCATAAACGTGGCCGCGGTGGACAGGTTGAAACCTGCCAACATACAAGCCTACAGCCATCCCTTAAACGCTCCCCCAAAAATAGGGCTGAAAGACCGTTTTAAATTTAACTATCCTGTAAACCTGTTTTTCAACCCGATCCCCCGGCAGGCTATGGTGGAGATTTCTCCAAGCCTGCCTTCCACCTTAAATTCAACCTCCATAAACTTTTTGCAGACCTCTATGGCTGTGAGGGTGTGAAGGGAAAGCTTGGTAGCTCTAATCTTCGATTCTCCCTCGGCAAGAGCCATCCAAACTATAAGCTGGTCTGCCAGGTGTGTATCCACGGGAGCCCCGGTTCTAACCTGTGAAACAAGTTTTTCAGCGGCTTCAGCTCCAACCCTTTCAGCAGGTTTACCACGTTCACCGAGGCTATCAGCTGCCATGAGGACACCGTTCTCAAACTCGGCTATAAGAATAATCCCGCAGCCAGGGCTTACAGAGCACTTTGAGTTTTCATGTTGGAGGGTTTCCACTTCGAAAGACAGTCTGCCATATCCTGCAGCTTCAAGAAGCCTTCTGGCTGCCAGGGCCATTCGCCCGGAAACATGGCGGGGAAGCCTGCAGCTGTAGGATATTCCTTTAATGCTCACCATCTTCGCCTGGGATAGGATTTCTATGGGCTTCAGGGAGTTAACGGGTTTGAAAACAGCTTTAACGGTTCCTCCTCCCTGCGGGTAGAAGCCTCTTCTGACAACTTCAATCCGCCCTTCGAAGCCCATGCGTTTAAGGGTGGGCAGCAGAACCTCTTGAACGTATTCGACGGGTGGAGACCATTTAGTGTTCGTTCCTCCAACTATTTCAAGCTCCACGGGTGAAGGCGCGTAGGCGGCTACAGGGGCTAAGGCCTGAAGGATAAGCGTTATGCTTCCAGCGCTTCCAACATCAAAGGAGAAGCTTCCCCCCTTGATGGCCTTAGGGTTAAAGTTGACTTCGAGGGAGCCCACTTCTAATCCCTTAACCTCAGCGTCTGTAAGCATGGCAACGGTTTTTATGGCTGCAAGATGCTGAAGCCTAAGCCCGGGAGGATTACGCCTAGCCCTTACGTTGAAGACTTTTACGGGCTTGCCGGTTAAAGCTGAAAGAGCTGCGGAGGTCCGTAAGATTTGCCCTCCACCTTCCAGCATGCTTCCGTCAATTTCAACTATTCCAGTCAAGATTCTGCTCTCCTAAACTTTAGGCAAACATGTTTTCAAGTTTTCCTGTTACCAGAGCTTCAGGGGTTAAACCTCTCCTTAGGGCTTCTCTCAGGGTAAGCTTGAAGCCTTTACCAGTTCTTTTAAGCCCTTCAGCCTCCACAAGAAGCCATCCCTTTCTCCTACGTTTAAACTTAACCGCCAGAAAGGGCTTCGCCCCAAACCTCCTTGAAAACCTTAAAAGCTGCGCCACCGATTCCTCCCCTAAATATAAGGTTTCACGGCTTGTGGTTTTAACCTCTAAGGCTACGATAAAGCCTTTACGCCCAGCCAGAAGGTCAGGCCTGTCAAGCCTCGTTCTCGAACCTGAGGCTGGAGCACGTAACACCGCGAAGCCAAGCCTGTCGAGGATTTTAACCAGCTCCCTTTCCTCCCTGACGCCTTTATTCAACCCAGAGTTCCCCTTCTACTCGAAGATTGTGGAAACAGTCATGAGTTCCGGACCTGTTGTCAGGGAGCCCACCAGCACCGCACGACTGTTGCCCACTATCCCGCTGGAGACATAGGATACTCCGCCGTTAACCGTTCCAACTCCAACCCTGACCTTTAAAACGTCTGACACAAGTTTAAGCTCCTCGTCGGAGGCTCGGGGGTGAAGCATAGCTCCACGGTTGGTTGCAGCAGCCATGGAGCCTGGCAGCGGTATGCCGGCTACGCTTCCATGAACAGCTTCAACTCCCAGCACGTCTTCAACGGTTGCAAGCTCCCGTCTCCCAAGCAGAGGTGAAACCACAGCTCCAACATCGTTGGCGAGAACTAGGTTTCCAGCTGAGGTATACTTGCTTTTAAGCCTTTCAACTTCAACTTTAAGTTTCTCCCTCAGCAGCTTTTCCTCCTCGCTGGTTACGTAGTGAGGTACTAGCAGGCCTTTAGAGTTGGCAGCTGAAAGCACGCCTATAAGCTTGGAGTACCCGAGGTCTAGGCTTACGATTTTAACTCCGAGGAAGCGGCTTACCCTTTCAAGTTTTCTTTCAGGAATTCCCTCCGGGAAAATGGCATAGCTATCAGTAGCCCTAGCGAAGACCCCTATGTTTGGACTTCCCATAACGCTTGCACGGGTCACAGTTAACTCCCTGACCCTCCATCACCCCCACCACTAACCTTCGAAGGGTGAAGGCTCCAACCTTCAAAAAGGCTTTTCGAAACTTAAATAATTTCCCTTCCCCAAAACGGCTTACCTTCAAAACTATTATGGAAAAGCTGGAAGATGTTGAAGCCTCCTGAAAATATGGTTTATAGAAACCTAAATAGCCTTCTTTCAACCGTTAATAGAGGTAGTGCATGAAGCTATGTTCAGCTTAGACGTTCACATCACGGTTTTCATCCTCTCGCTTATACCAAGCTTTGAGGGGAGATACGCTTTAGTTTTCGGGATTTTCAGCGGTCTAAGTCCTTCGGTAGCTATGGCCGTGGCGACAGCGGGAATACTCATGCTTTCGATTGTTTTACCTCAAGCTTTCCCCAGAATAGATGATTTAATGGTTTGGATGTTGAAGGGTGGAAGAAGGTTTAGGGTTAGAGTAGCATCAGCCTACCTAAACCATGTTGGAAGGGTTAGAGTTAGAGTGAAGCCCTACATGGACAAGTATGGTATTCCAGGGTTAATTCTGTTCGTAGCCTTGCCGATTCCCTCCTCCGGAGTTTGGACTGGAGCCCTAATAGCCTACCTGCTCGGGATGGGACGGTACAAAAGCATGATGGTTCTTTTAACCGGAGGCCTCCTCTCAAACTTTATAACTTTAGTCTTCACCGTACTCGGGTTCAGACTTCCGGTTTAACGTTTCAGCTGCGGCTAAGCCTCTTAACTCCATCCTTGAAGCCGACGTAAACCTCATGAGCCATTTCAACGAACAACCCTACCTCCACAACTCCAGGAATGCTTTTGATTCTGCGCTCAACCTCCCAGGGGTTGTCTAGAGGCCCTGTGTGAACATCCAGAAGAAAGTTTCCATTATCGGTTACGGTTGGACCAAGCTTTCCAGAGCCCTCCCTAAACTCAGCTCTCCCGAAAATCCTTTCAAGCCTCCTTTTGACGGCGGGAGCTGCGAAAGGAAGCACCTCCACAGGGATAGGCCTGCTCGAGCCAAGCTTGTCCACGAGTTTTCTACCGTCAACCATAATGGTGTAGCGTTTAGACGCAACAGCCAAAATCTTCTCTCTCGCCAGGGCGCCTCCTCCACCTTTGGTGAGGTTCAGCCTGGCGTCAACTTCGTCTGCACCGTCCAGCGTAATGTCAATTTCAGGATGCTCGTAAAGGCTTGAAATTTTAAGGCCGGCTTTCAAGGCTTCTATGAGAACCTGGTAGGAGGAGGGAATACAGGAAATACGTGTTTTCCCTGTTCTGGCTTTTCTGCCCAGCTCGGCGACGGCGTGGACGACGGTTCTGCCGCTTCCAAGCCCTACCACATCTCCGCTTTTCACAGCCTCCACAGCTTCTCTTGCAGCATTTCTCCTGGCATCTTCAACCCAGGTTTCCAGGAGGTTTACACCTCCAACTCCATTTGCTCCAGTTTCTCCAGTTCCTTTTGAAGGTCTTCCCTGAGCCTTTCCAGTTCCTCGTCAGCCTTGCTTCTCCGCCTTACGGGTTCAGCTGCCTCCTTTTTCGGAGGTGGAGGTTTAGCTTCCTTTTTTGGAGGTGTGGGAGGGGTTGGAGCTAAGGGAACCTCCGCTGCAGCTTTAACTTCTAAGCCAAGCTTCTTCCTAATCTCCTCTATTTTACTGTTTATTTCGACGAACTTTGTTTGGAACATTTTTATGAGTTCGGCACGTGCCTCCTCGAGCTTGTGAAGGCTTAGTATGCGTTCGCTGTGCTGGATGGTTGAGTCAAGCCTTGAGAGTTGTTCCTTATATTTGGCTATGAGTTTATCTCTCTCCTCCGAGGTAATTCTTCCAGACGCTGCAGCCTCGAAGATTCTGGTTAAAACTTCGCCTAGGGCTTCCCTTTCAACGCTTAAAACCCGAAGCTCGCTTTCAGCCCTCTTAATCTCTTCAGCGCCTACGCTCCGCTCAAATCTTAGGATAGCCGGTATTTCGAAGGGAACTTCCTCCTCTTTCACCACGGCCTTCGGAGCTTCCGGCTTGCGCCTTTTAAGAAAAAACATAGGTTACCCTTCCGCTTGAAAACGCTCACAATCTTATTTTGGTTAATAAATATAATTTAAAGGTTAACTTAAATTACAGAGGAAACTCCTCTGGGAAGGGTAGACGTTCACATGGCTGCTGGGAAGGGTTTCGCCGTCTGGTTCACAGGTCTTCCAGGCTCAGGGAAGTCAACGTTAGCAAGACTTACCGCTGGAAGGCTTAGAAGGCTTGGAGTGAAGACCTTCATCCTATCCTCTGACATGCTCAGAAAATACCTTACACCTAAACCCTCCTACAGCGAAGAGGAGAGAAGGCTCGTATACCATGTTCTAGCGGTTACAGCCAAGCTTCTAACCGAGAGCGGCGTGAACGTGCTCATAGACGCCACTGGAAACAGGAGAGTCTACCGTGAGGAAGCTAGAAGGCTGATAAGAAGGTTCGCTGAAATCTACGTGAAATGCCCCCTAAACCTGTGCGTGGAAAGAGAAACTAAACGCAGGAAAACGTTGGGTGCCCCGAGAAAAATATACGAAAAAGCCTTCAAAGGCGTAAGCCCCACAGTTCCAGGCATAGGCTCACCCTACGAGGAGCCGTTAAACCCTGAGCTAACCCTTGAAACTGACAGGCTTAAACCCGGTGAGGCAGCAGACTTGGCAGCCAAATTTATAATTAGAAGGTTCAGGCTGCGGAAAGCTTAACTAGGCTTTCCAGCCTCATTATTTGATGCTGCCAACAGCCCTTTCGGCTGGTGTTGATTTTGAAAGGTTTGGCGGAGGATACGCTTACACGCTACCTTTCATCCCTCCACGGGGTTAAAGTTAAGGTTTTATCGGTTGGAGAACTCGGGAAACCTGAAGAAGCTGGAAAACTGGACTTGAAGGGGTTCGGCTACGGTAAGCCGCTCCTGGTTGAATATGAGGCTGAAGGTAAACGTTTCAGCGTCGTAGTGCAGACTATGAAGCCTGACAGCTTCGGCCATGAGCATCCAGGCGACA
>LUCC01000014.1 GCA_001593855.1 Candidatus Hecatellales archaeon B24
TGGGCTCCCTTAATTTCCTCCCTATGCAGTTCAGGAACCCCGTATACGGCTTTCCCCAGAAGCTCCGGGTGGGGGTGATTCCACCCATACCATTTGGGGTAGTCCTCAGGATTTTTAAGCCTGAAATCCGCGCTTAAATCCACTATTTTAAGCCCTGCCTCCAGCAGGCGCGGTATAAACTTTGAGGAAACCCCGTGGGGGGTGGCTGTGAAGACGAGTTCACACCTGTTTACTAGGTCCTCAAGCTTTGGCTTTTCAAATTTCAGGGCTGTTACACCCCTCAGGTTTGGGTGAACCCTGAAAACGTATTCTCCAGCGTACTCTCTCGAGGTTAAATGGGCTATTTCAACCTTGGGGTGTACGAGGAGCAGCCTTAACAGTTCTCCACCCGTATATCCTGAAGCTCCTACAACTCCAACCTTAACCATCATACTTCCCCTTTAACCGGCAAGGTGAACATTTACCTTTTAACCTTACAAACTTAAAAATAAAGGTTTACCCGGGAAGAGGAAGCCGTGAAGGTAAGGGCTCTACTTTTTAGCTTTCCTAAGCAGGTATCCGACGATATACTTCGGAATGTTCACCTTGGTGGTTTTGACGGTTGCATGAAACTCTATGGTGTGGTTTATCTCGTGGACGACGTATCCTCCGTTGGTCTCCATCAGGTCTACGCCTAGTATGCCTCCTCCCACGGCTTCAGCAGCCTTAAGGCTTATCTCTCTGATTTCATCCGTTAAGCGGCATGCCTCAGCCTTTCCTCCCCTAGCAATATTCGTTTTAAGGTCTCGGAAGGAGTACCGGTATATTCCGGTTATAGCCTCCTCCCCAATTACGAATATTCTGAGGTCTCGCGGAGGACGCTTAACGATTTTCTGAATATAGTAGACCTGGTATAAGGGGAACATGTAGAGTCTTTCCTCGAAGACTGCTTCAGCTGTCTCCCTGTCCTTCAAGGGAACTATAAGCCTCCCCCAGCTTCCAATGACAGGTTTTATGAGGGCGGGGTATCCAACCTCGTCTAAAGCCTTCAAGGCTCCCTCAGGCGTAAAGGCAACGTAGGTTTCAGGCGTCGGAATTCCAGCCTTAGAAAGGAAAAGGCTTGTTAGAAGCTTGTTACCGCAGATGCTTGTAACCCTGTAAGGGTTAACCACGCTGTAGCCTTTCAGCTCAAGGATGGCGGTGATGTGAAGGTTTCGGAAGTAGCTTACACAGCGTTGGAGGACTACGTCTCCGAAGTCTATGGGTGAAGGCTCTTCACCTGTAAGGCTGAAGTAGGCTTTTTTAGCGTCAACCAGATTCACTGGGACCCCACGGCTTTTAGCAGCCTCTAAAATAGCTTTTTCCTCCCACCTTATCTGGTCGTAGACCACTGATATGGTTGGAGGCATTATTCTCCCCAATCTTCTCCTGAAACTTGGAGAACTTTAACCTTCACGGTTTCGCCTTCAACCTCTGTGACTTCCAGTTCAAGGCCGCAGTCAGGGCAGCTTACGATTTCGCCCACTATAACGTCGTCTTCCACTTCGACTTTAGCCCCGCACTCAGGACAGTAAGCTTTTTTCATGTTTGTTTAAGTCCTCCTTTACCTTTAACCATAAGATATTTCAAGATAAATTTTTTGGATTTAAACTCTTTTCCTTAAGGGGTAAGCTTTTTCACTTCAACCTTTCTCGCTACACCTTCACCTGTAAGCTTTGCCTCTAACGCTTCGGCTTTAACCTTACACTTGGACAGGTCTACCACGGCATACCATTCTGCAAGCCTACCTCTGTATATGGTTCTGGACTGGGTTGAAAGGAGGTCTACGCCTATCTCAGCCAGTTTCGTGGCAGCTTTAGCTAGGGCTCCTGGAATATCGTTCATTAAAATTCTAAGCTCGTAAAGCTGGGCTTCGGGGTCAGCGAAAGGTATCAGCCTTATTTCCCTTGATTCCAGGTCTGCTATAAGCATAACGTAGGCTTCCTCCCTCAGCCCCAGCGTGCTCCTGACAGAGGAAGGTATCAGAATTCTACCCCTCGAATCTATCCGAGCTATTTCCGAAATTCTCATGGCTGCTCAAATTATCTTTGAGCTTTTCCCGTTAAAAGCAGTTTGGTGAAGCCTTCTACCGAAGCTCTCACTTTTCGCACACGATAAACACGGGTGAAGAGGTCATTTTTATTTCTGCACCTGCAATCCTACTGCCTTTAAAGTCGTAGGCTTCGCAGCCTTCAGGAATGGAGACAGCCTTCCCCTCACTGCCGCTCCATAACACGTCTACCTTCCTATCTTGAAAGGTGAACGAATGCCATTCCACCCCGTTGCTGGAAAGGTTTCTGTAGGAGAGCGGGTGGCTGTTGAGAAAGTTCATAGAAGCGGTGAAAGCTTCCACGGTTACCCCTATTCCTCTACGTTTCTCGTCTACCAGCCCCACAATGTTATGTTCATCGTTGGTGAACGAGAACCAGATTGCTGCCTTTAAGCCTAAAGCCTGCGAAAGAGCGAATTTTTTAACTAGGTCTTCAGCTGCTTTTTGCTCTCTTTCCGGCTCGTCCAGCGTGTATCTTGCTCCAAGCTCGTTGGTCATTACAGGCATACCACCTGTCTTCTCCCTTATGAAGGAGACAACTTCGGGAAGAAGCTTAGGCGGCTCGTAAAAATGAAAGTTTACGATGTCCACGGAGCCGTTCAGCCTTTCCAGCAGATATTCTGCCTTCTCCATTTTCTCTTTTACATTTTTCTTGTCGAATATGGCTTCTAGCTCCTGGGCAGAGTCTACCTTTGCGGTGATGAACGACTGGCTGAAGTAGGTGTTGAAGAAGTTAACAGCCTTCTCTTCCTCACCCCTGCTGAGAAGCTCCTTGCTGATTAGCACACCCCAGATTAGGGAGGGCAGTCCGCTGTCAGCTATTTTCACGTTTGGGTCAACATCTCTAAACGCCTTCCTCGCCGTGGCAAGCAAACGCAGGTATTCGTCCATGCTGCCGCACCAGAATTTTTCTGCGACAACCTCGTTTTCGATAACCACGATTTCAAGTTTGCCTTTATACCGTTTCGCTAGCTCGCTTACGAAGTCATAGTAGGATTTGCTGTAACCGTACTCCTTGTTAAACTTGTCTTCCAAGTCCTTAGGGGGAGAGGAGCAGCCTTCCACCTGGCTTCTCAGAGCCCAGTTGGCACCTACAGCTCTTATGACCGGAATAACTTTAACTCCCTTCTCCAGTGAACGGTCAATCCGTCTTATTGGCTCCGTGTTCCATGTGAACTTTCCTCTCTCAGGTTCAATAACACCCCAAGGAATGGTCAGCCGGATGTAGGTAACCTTAAAATCTGTAATGTCCAATTCCGGTGTTCGCAAATAATAGGCTCCCAGGCTTCCGCTCTGCTTTTACTGTTGGCTGCCCTGTGGGGGTTGCTTTCTCCGCTTCTTTGGCGGGCGTTGCAGACTTGGATGTGGGTGGTTTACCAGCGTATGCGGCGATCAGGATTATTCCGGTGAGGAAGATTATTAACAGGATGAGTGTTCCACGCTTCATGAGTTTTAATTATCATGTGAAAGAAGTAAAAGTTTATATGTTTGTGTGTATTATGTGGGATTAATCCCACAAATTTCCCACCAGGGATGGTGAATGAAAAACAGGCAAACCGAGCTGATAATTGCCGTGCCCAGCAAGGGCAGGCTTAGAAGACCGACCGTACGACTTCTAGCCAGAGCCGGAATTTCACCCTCCAACGAGCATTCACGCTCCCTCTACTCGCCAACGGTTATACCGTGGCTTTCCATGGTTGCCTTCAGGGCTTCCGACATTCCAAGGCTTGTGGAAAGCGGAGCAGCAGACCTCGGGATAACAGGATACGATTTCATGGTTGAAAGCGGAGTAAAAGTTCATGAGCTCCTAGACCTCCAGTACGGTTTCTCCAGGATGGTTCTGGCTGTTCCAGAAGGCTCCAAGATAAATTCCCCTAAAGACTTGAAGGCGAAGGTTAGAATTGCCACTAAGTTTCCTTCTATAGCCAGACGCTACCTGAAGTCCAAGGGTGTTGAAGCCCGAATAGTAAAGGTTTCTGGGGCGGCTGAAATAGCGCCAACCCTCGGGATAGCGGAGGCTATAATAGACATTACGAGTACGGGGGCAACCCTCCGCCTCCACAAACTGAAGGTCATAGATGAAATACTGCAGTCCACCGCCCGCCTCATAGCCAACGAGAAAGCCTTAAAAGCCAAGCGTGAAAGAATCGGAGAGGTTTCCACCGCTCTCCTAAGCGTTTTGAGGGCTAGACGTAAGAAGCTTATCATGATGAACGTTCCGGAGGAGAAGCTTAGAAAGGTGGTGAAGCTCATCCCCTCAATGGGAGGTCCAACCGTTGCAAGGGTTGAATCTAAACCTCCCATGTGGGAGGTCTACTCAGTAATAGACGAAGAAGACGTATACCAGGTGATAAACAGGGTTAAAGCTGCTGGAGCCAGAGATATCCTAGTGCTTCCAATAGAAAGAATAGTTCCGTAAAGGAGGAGGCTGAAGCCTTATGGAAGTCATACCCTCCGTCGACGTGAAAAACGGTAAATGCGTTAAACTTGTAAGGGGGAAGCCTGGCTCAGGGAGAATCATCTCAGAGGACCCGGTGGAGGCCGCCTTAGAATGGGAAAGGCTTGGCGCGAGGAGGCTTCACCTCGTAGATTTGGATGCCGCCCTCTATGGGGGCAGAGGCAACAGGGAGGTTATCTTGGAAATCGTCAGAAGGGTAAGCATACCTGTCGAGGTTGGAGGTGGAGTGAGAAGTCTTCAGGATGCTGGCGAAATTCTGAGGGCTGGAGCCCAATGGATTATCTTTGGAACCGCAGCCTTCAAAAATCCTGGAGCCGTCTACAAGACGGTTGAAACCTATGGGGCTGAAAGGGTGATGGTCGCCATAGACTCGGCTGGAGGAAAAGTCCTTGTGGAAGGCTGGACAGGGTATGCTTCAGCTTCACTTTTCGAAGCTTTAAAAACCTATGAGCGGCTGGGAATCTACGCCTTCCTTTACACAGATGTAGCAGTGGAGGGAACCTTGGAGGGGGTTAGGCTTGAAAGGGTTAGAAGGCTTGTGGAGGCTTCCAGCCAGCCTATAATATATGCGGGTGGTGTATCCTCGCTGGAAGACCTTGAAAGGCTTAAGGGGACCGGTGTAATAGGCGTTGTGGTTGGGCGTGCCCTCTACGATGGAAGGTTCACCCTAGAGGAGGCTGAAAAGGTTGCCGAAGGAGCGTAAGGCTGAGGTTACCAGGAAAACAAGGGAGACCAAAGTTAAAATCTACCTTAACCTTGACAGGCGCGACGTGGTTGAAGTGAAACTTGAGAGGAAGTTCTTCAGGCACATGCTTGAATCCTTAGCCTTCCATGCAGAGTTCGGCTTCAGGGTTGAGGCTGAAGAATACGAGCCTCCAGACGACCACCACCTAGTGGAAGACGTAGCCTTAACCCTTGGAGAAGCCCTGCTTAAAGCCTTAAACGTTAAAGCTGGAATCAGAAGATTCGGCTGGGCAGCCGTGCCAATGGATGAAGCCTTAGTCCTGGTGTCCCTAGACCTTTCGGGCAGAGGATACTTCCAGTCAGACCTTTCCTTCAACCACAGGCAGATAGGCGACCTTTCAGCTGAAATGGTTAACCACTTCTTTCAGTCCCTAGCCTCCTCAGGAAGATTCACGCTTCACCTAGCTGCCCTAAGGGGGGTGAACGACCATCACAAGGCTGAAGCAGCCTTCAAGGCTGTTGGCTTAGCCCTAGCTCAAGCCGTTAGGAAGGTTGGAAAGGAGACTCCAAGCCTTAAGGGGGTGTTATAATGCTTGCGAAAAGGATAATTCCCTGCCTCGACGTCCTCAACGGCGTGGTGGTGAAAGGTGTAAACTTCAAGTATCTACGCTACGCCGGAGACCCTGTAAAGCTGGCTAAAATCTACGAGGAGCAGGGAGCCGACGAAATAGTGTTCCTCGACATCGGAGCATCCCCCGAAGGAAGGAAAACCATGGTTAACGTGGTGAAACGCACAGCTGAAAACCTCTCCATACCCTTCACAGTTGGAGGCGGGATAAGAAGCCTCCAAGACATGGAAACCCTGCTGAGGGCTGGAGCCGACAAGGTTTCCATAAACACAGCAGCCGTCAGAAATCCTGAAACCGTCAGGCTTGGAGCAGAAAAATTCGGAAGCCAGTGCATAGTCGTAGCCATAGATGCTAAACGGGTTAAACCCGGGAAGTGGGAGGTCTACGTCAATGGTGGAAGAACCCCTACAGGCGTAGACGCCGTATGGTGGGCTGGAAGAGTTGAAGAGCTGGGTGCAGGGGAAATTCTGCTTACAAGCATGGATGCTGATGGAACAAAGATGGGCTACGACTTGGAGTTAACCCGAACCATCTCGGAGAAAGTGGGCATACCTGTCATCGCTTCAGGAGGAGCGGGAACCATCCAGCACATCTACGAGGCCTTCGCTTCCGGGAAGGCTGACGCAGCCCTAGCAGCCTCCATCTTCCACTACAGCGAGTACACGGTGGCAGACGTGAAAAGAGCTCTCATGAGCATGGGAATCCATGTTAGGCCGCCATGAAACCTTAAAGGGAGGAAGAAAAGCTGATAGGCCCGGTAAAACTGAAAAAACTGGAAGCCGGACAGCTTGAGCGTCTTCTGAACAGGAATAAGGCTGACCTTGAAGCAGTTAAAAGGCAGGTTTCAAAAATCTTAGTTGATGTCAAGCAGCGTGGCGACCAGGCGTTAATAGAGTACACGCAGGCTTTGGACGGGGTTAAACTTGACAGAGGCAGGCTGAAAGTCTCTAAGGCGGAAGTCAAAGAAGCCTACAGCCAGCTTTCAACAGGACTGGTCAAAGCCTTGAAGAAGGCTGAGAGAAACATTAGGCTTGTCCACCGCAGGCAGCTTCCTAAGGGCAGGGTCCTAGCCAAATCCAGGGGTATACGTGTAACCCAGGTTTTCCAGCCTTTAGACTCTGTTGGACTCTACATTCCAGGCGGGCGTGCCTCCTATCCTTCCACAGCCCTCATGCTGGGAGTTCCCGCGAGGGTTGCAGGCGTTAAAAGGCTGGTTGCTTGCACCCCACCCGGCCCAGATGGCAGTGTTAATCCCGCAGTTCTTGCAGCCTTAGACCTAGCAGGGGTTGAAGAGATTTTCAGGGTTGGAGGAGTGCAGGCTGTTGCCGCCATGGCCTTCGGAACTGAAACTGTTCCAAAGGTTTGCAAAATCGTTGGGCCGGGGAACATCTATGTTACAGCCGCGAAAATGCTGGTTTACGGAGAGGTTGGAGTGGAGTTTCCAGCGGGACCCACGGAGCTTCTGGTTTTCGCTGACGGGGAGGCAGACCCCATGCTTGTGGCTGCAGACCTTGAATCGCAGGCTGAACACGACCCAAGGGCTGTCCCAGTTCTTTTAACAATTTCGGAGAAGCTGGCTGAAGCCGTCTACGCTAGGCTTTCGAAGGCTGACAGAGAAATTAGGGAAGCCCTTGAAGCCCATGGAGCCATCCTGCTGGCTGAAAGCCTAGAGGAAGCAGCTGACTTCATAAACAAGTTCGCTCCAGAACACCTATCCGTCCATGCAGCAAGTCCTAGAAGGCTCATGGCTAAAATCAGGAATGTGGGTGCTGTTTCGCTGGGAGCATACACGCCTACGGCCGCCCTAGACTATGCTCTAGGGCCCAGCCATGTGCTTCCAACAGGTGGAGCAGCCCGGTACGCCTCCGGAATATCCGTGTTCGACTTCCTAAGGTTCTATACGGTTCAAAGCTTAACTAAGCGTGGACTGAAGGATTTAAGGGAAACCGTTGAAACCCTCGCCGAGGCTGAAGGCTTAAGATTCCACAAGTTTGCCGTCGAGGAAAGGTTCAAGCGGGGTGGAAACGTTGGCTGAAAGCGTAATCCTAGAGGAGGTTTTCAGGGTTTTAGAGGATAGAAGGATTCACCCCAGGGAGGGCTCCTACGTTTCAGGCCTCATGGCTAAAGGCTTGAGAGGAATACTGGAAAAGGTTTCGGAGGAAGCTGGAGAGCTGGTGGAAGCCGCAGAGTTTAAAGGTGAAGGCGAAGTAGTCCATGAGGCGGCAGACCTAATCTTCCATGTAATGGTTCTCCTCGCCTACAAGCAGATACCCTTAGAGAAGGTTTTCAGGGAGCTTAAAGAACGTAGAAAGCCGAGGTGAAAGCCCGGGTTGGAGAAGCCTAAAATAGCCATAGTCGACTATGGTGTAGGAAACCTCATGAGCATTAAAATGGGTATTGAAAGGGCTGGAGGAAACCCCGCCATAACCTCCAGCCTAAACGAAGCCTTGGAGGCAGATGCCATAGTTCTGCCTGGAGTAGGAGCCTTCAAGCCGGCTATGAGCTTTCTTCAACCCTACAAGGATAAGCTTTTAAACGTCTTAAAGGAGGGTAAGCCTCTTCTGGGCATATGCCTTGGAATGCAGCTGCTCTTTGAGGAAAGCTTGGAGAAGGGTTTAACCCCTGGCTTAAAGTTCTTCAAGGGAAGGGTTGTCAATCTTCCTGAAGGCGTTAAAAAGCCTCACATGGGCTGGAACAGCATCAAGATTTTAAGGGAAACCCCCCTGCTTGAAGACGTGAAAACAGGGGAATACTTCTACTTCGTCCATTCCTACGTGGCTGAAGCTCCTGAAGAATGTAGCCTGGCTACTACAGACTATGGGATTGAATTCCCCGTGGTGGTGGGCACCGGCAAAGTTTACGGAACCCAGTTTCACCCTGAGAAAAGCGGGCTTCAAGGCTTGAAAATCCTGAAAAACTTCGTTTGGAGGGTTGTAGTTGAAGGCTAAGCCGTTAATGGACGCCTTCCGGGCGAAGGATGCTGCTGGAAGGCTGAACTACCGGAAGGACGGGCTTCTAACGGTGGTAGCCCAAGATGTCCTCACAGGAGAGGTCTTAATGGTAGCCTACGCCAACAGGGAGGCCGTGGAGAAAACCCTTACAACAGGCCTCATGCACTACTGGAGCACCAGCCGAAACCGGCTCTGGCTTAAAGGAGAAACCTCCGGGAACTACCAGCTTGTCCGTGAAGTCTTCGTGGACTGCGATGGAGATGCCCTACTGGCGAAAGTTCAGCAGATAGGTGTAGCATGCCACCTCGGAAGGAAATCCTGCTTCCACAGGAATATTAGAGAGGCAGGAGGCGTATAGGCTTGGAGAGAAGGCTTGGCAGGCGTGTAGACCTCCACATGCATTCCCTTCTAAGCGACGGGGTTCTGCTTCCAAGCGAAATCGCGAGGAGGGCTGAAAGCCTGGGCTTTAAGGCCATAGCCATAACAGACCATGTTGACCACTCAAACCTTGAGTGGGTTCTAAGCAAAGCCTTAACCTTCAGGAAGGAAGCTGAAAAACACAGCTACGAAATCGAAATCTACGTGGGAGTTGAAATAACCCATGTTCCTCCAGTCAGCATTCCTGTTCTCGCTTCAAGAGCCAGAAGGCTTGGAGCTCAACTGGTGGTGGTCCACGGTGAAACCCTCGTCGAGCCTGTAACTCCCGGGACAAACCTTTCCGCCGTCACCACGCCTGAAGTTGACATCTTAGCCCACCCAGGACTCATAACCCTAGA
Source organism: Candidatus Hecatellales archaeon B24 (assembly GCA_001593855.1). Taxonomy (GTDB): domain Archaea; phylum Thermoproteota; class Bathyarchaeia; order Hecatellales; family Hecatellaceae; genus B25. Next base: position 9,567 of record LUCC01000014.1, read on the forward strand.
GGAATGTGAAAAGGCTGCCTCCAACGGCGTTTACCTGGAGCTTTCAACCAGGAAAGGCCACTGCCTCACCAACGGCCACATCGCGAGAACAGCGGAGAAGGCTGGAGGAAAACTGCTGGTGAACACGGATTTCCACAGTCCAGAAGACTTCGTAAGCCAGGGAGACGCCTTCAAGATAGCTTTAGGCTCAGGGCTTAACGAGGATTCAGCCTTGAAAGCCGTAAAAGACTTCCCAGAGGAACTTCTCAAGAAAATCGGGGAAAAAGTTTAGCTGGACTCTCCAAGTTTAAACTCGCGGTGGAGGGCTTTAACAGCCTTAGGGCCGTCTTCTCGCTTAACCACGAAGGAAATGTTCAGCTCTGAGGATCCCTGAGCTATCATCCTGATGTTCACCCCTTCAGCTGCTACAGCCTTGAAAACCCTTGCCGCTATGCCCGGGGTTCCCTTCATCCCAGCTCCAACCAAAGCCACTATGCACACGTCCTCTTCAACGTCAATCTGCCTCACGGTTTTACCTCCAAGCAGCCTCATCTCCAGAAGCGAAACAAGCTCGTCCACGGGATCCCTTGAAACAGCGAAGGAAATGTTAGCCTCCGAGGAGCCCTGAGAAATCATAAGAATGTTCGTCCTTTTCTCGCTTAGGATCTGGAAGAGTTCCGCTGCGACTTCCGGCGCTCCGGCCAGGCCTGCCCCCCCAACGGTTATCAGGGCAACCTCCCGGATAAGTGATACGGCTTTAGCTGTGAAGCCTGTTTTCACCCCGGCTTCCCTGGTTATCAGGGTGTGAGGGCCTTCAGGGTTGAAGGTGTTCTTAACCCTTAAGGGCAGCCCCCTGTCCATAGCTACCTCCACGGCCTTCGGGTGGATTCCTTTGGCTCCGAAAAAAGTCATCTCCATAGCCTCCTGGTAGGAAAGCTGGCTGATGGTTTTAGCTGAAGGTTCAACTTTAGGGTCAGCAGTCATAATCCCGTTTACGTCGGTCCAAAGCCATACTTCGTCAGCGTCTAACGCGGCTCCCAGTAGGGAAGCCGTAAGGTCTGAGCCTCCCCTCCCAAGAGTGGTTATACGCCCCTTCTGGTCGGCGCCTATGAAGCCTGAAACCACGGGGATAACGCCTTCACTATAGGGCTTTCCAACCCTAAGCTTAACCTGGTGTAAGGTTAACTCCACAAGCGGCTTAGCGTTTCCAAAGTTTGAGTCGGTAACTATCCCCGCGTCTTTACCTGTAAACCATTCTGACTTTAACCCTTCTGACTCCAAGGCTGCCTTGAAGAGGGGGGCTGAAAGCCTTTCTCCGAAGGAGAGCACGTAGTCTCTAACCCTCGGGGTGATTTCAGCGATGTAGGCGACGCCCATAAGAACCTCTTTAAGCTCCCCAATCATCGCGGATATAGCTTCTTCAGCCTTCCGCCTGGCATCTTCCTCAGCTATCCAACTGCAGGTTTCCATGTGTTCAGCCTGCAGGCTGTTTAGGAAGGCTTCCACCGACTTCCTGTCTCCTCCAGCAGCTTTATCGCAGGCTTCCACCAGCCTGTCGGTGGTGTCTCCTAGGGCTGAAACCACTACTGCCACAAGGTCGCCTTTCTTACGGTGTCCTTCAACGATGGCGCAAGCCTGCTTGAAACCCTCCCTAGAAGCTATGGAGCTTCCTCCAAACTTCATCACAAGCCTCAAACCCTTCCACCTGGGAAAGCTATTTTTAACAGCTTCACCTTAAACTTAAACATTAACTTTTTGGCTTAAGCCTTTTTGAAGTTTAACGGCTTGCCGCCTGTTTAATGTTTATCAGGTCTCTGAGGATGGCTGAAGCTGTTTCTGCCCCTCCAGCCCCCTTTCCAACAACGGTTTCCTCGCCGGCATACTGCGAAGTAAAGCATACAGCGTTCAGCACTCCGCTTACGCATAGAGGATGCCCTAGAGGGATAAGTTCAGGAGAAACCCTCAAGGTATCCTGGTCAGCGTAGGCGATGAGCTTAACGTGAGACTTCCTTTTCAAGGCGTCTTCAATTTCTTCAGGAGTTATGTTTCTAATACCTTTAACTTCCACATCTTCAAGTCTAACCTTCCGCTCCAGCACCCAGTTGGCAAGGATGACAAGCTTGCAGGCTGAATCCCAGCCGTCCACATCCATCGCTGGGTCGGCTTCAGCGTATCCTAGGGCTTGCGCCTCCTTCAATGCTTCGTCAAAGCTGAGCTTAGCGTCAGTCATCCTAGTCAAAATATAGTTTGTAGTTCCGTTTAGGATTCCCTTGATGGAGGTTATTCTGTCGCCTACTAGGCATTTACCTGCAAAGTCCAGTATGGGTGTTCCTCCCCCAACGCATCCGCTGAACCTTAAGGTAACTCTGTTATATTCCGCCAGCTCCATGAGGGCTTGAAACGCCAGCGCCATAGGCCCCTTATTGGCGGTGACCACGTGTTTCCCAGCTTTGAGGGCAGCCATAATATGGCTCAGCCCAGGCTCACCATCCCTAATGTTTGTGGGGGTAACCTCTACAACCACCTCTCCAGGGACTTCTTCAACCAACTTTAAACCTGACACTCCGGGCTTCCCATGGTCAGGATAGGCTGCCACCGTCCCGGCTTTACGTTTCGTTTGGAGAAGCTTCTCAACGTCTAAGCCTCTAAGGTTTACAGCAGCCCCTCCCCTGTCTGCAACAGCCACAATCCTAGGCCTAATACCGTAGCTTCCAAGAAGCTCTAAGCCAGCTTCTGAGATAAGCTTGGCGAAGCCTTGGCCCACCGTTCCGAAGCCTAAAAGAAGTATCCGCATGAACATTAAACCCCCAAAATCCTTTCAACCTCTTCTAGGCTTCCCTCCACCTCCAGAGGTTTCTCACCGAACTTCACAGGTGTATCCGGGTCTTTAAGCCCATGCCCCGTTGCCACGCATACCACGGTTTCATCTTCACCTATCAGGCCTTCCTCCACAAACTTTCTCAGCCCAGCTATGGAGGCGGCGCTGGCAGGTTCTACGAAGAGTCCTTCAAGCCTTGCCAGCATTCTCTGGCCCTCCAAAATTTCGCTGTCCGTCACGGCCAGGGCTGTTCCACCCGATTCCCTTATGGCTCTCAGAGCCTTCCTCCAGTTTACCGGAGCGCCTATCCTTATAGCCGTAGCCACGGTTTCAGGCTTCTCAACAGGCCTTATGAACTCAGCTCCCTCCCTTACGGCTTCAACTATGGGAGCCGCTCCGGAAGCCTGAACTCCAAACATCTGTGGAAGCTCCTCTGCGAATCCCAGCTCCCGGTATTCTTTG
>LUCC01000070.1:0-4283 GCA_001593855.1 Candidatus Hecatellales archaeon B24
GAGGGACCTGTGAATCCTTTCTTTAACGTGCTCGGGTACTGGAAGAGTTTCGAGGCGCTTTTTCATCTTCTCCATCCTTTCAGCGGTTCTGTCCAAGAATTTTCCAGCTTTTCTCGTCCTAAGGGGCTTAGTGGCGTCATGCAGTTCGCCTGAGATTCCTGCCAGCAGTCTTCTGGCTTCCCTAAACTTTCTGGCAGCTTCACCGGTTTTCCCCGCATCCAGCAGTCTTCTGGCTTCTTCCAGCGTCTCCGCTGCCTTGTCAAGCTTGCGTTTTATCTCTGCAAGTCTTTCGCTGCTGTAGCCTGCCTCTTCAGCTTTTTTCAATAGGTTCCTCAGTCTTTCGATGAACCTTTCAGCTCTGCTGATGGCCGCTTCAAGGCCTGCAGCCTTTACAGCCTCGAGTTTCTCGTCTTCAGTCAACGTCAAGGCTTCCTTAAACTTGGCTAGGGCGCTGAAGGAGGCTTCCACCGAAGCATTATAGCTTCCCCCCTTCATCAGCCTTTCAGCCTCCTCCAGTAGGCTTTTTCCTTCCTCGTAGGCTGTTCTTGCTCCTGGTGAAACCTCTAGGCCTTTAGCCTCAAGCCTCTTCAGAAGTCTTCCCACATGTTTTTCAGCGTTCGCTGCCACCTTAAACATGATTTTCGCCTTTACTTCGGAGCCTTCGCTTTCCTGTGCTTCGGCTTTCCCTACGAAGCTTGTTGTAGCAGCCATGAACATGACCAGCACCAGCGTTAAAGCCAAGGTTTTCCTGAGGGCAGTTTTCAACCAGCCTTCACCTCATCCTCCATATAATGGCTGAAAGGGTAAATTAGGAACCCTCCGGAACACCTGTTTCACCTTCAACGCTCTTAAGCCTAACCAGGTTCTGCCCTCCCACCTTCACAACTTCGACAAGCTCTTCACGTTTAAGCCTTTTAACCATCCTCCAAACCGTGGTTTTAGGCAGCTTGAAGTATTCTCTGACCTCCGACTCGAAGGCTTCCCCTCCCCTCTCACCTAAGAAGACGATTAGCTCCCGGTCTTCAGCCCTAAGATAAGGTCTTCCCTCAAGCAGCTTCTCCACGTTGACAGACTTCCTAACGGTTGGAGCTGGCGGCGGAGGCCTGGTTCTCCGCTTCAAAAACAGGTAGGCCAGAAAGGCGAAGACGGTCAAGCCGGCGCCTATCAAGCCCATGTGAAGCGGGGTGAAATATGCTGGCTCCTTTTCAGCCTCCAGTTCAAAGTAGTATGATATGGTGACGGTGCCAGGAGGCATTTTAACGATAAGCCCGTTCTCAGAAGCCGAAAAGGCTTCAGGAACCATGTTTACCTCCACCACAACCGTGTTGGAAGGGAAAAGAATTTTCGCTGTGGTTGGAGTGGAGAAGCTTAAAGTCCAAAGTCTCCCAGCCTTAGAAGTTAAGTCCTGGGTTGAATAGGAAACTTTAACGGCTTCTGAGCCTAAGCTGTCAACGATAACCGATTTCTCCTCTAAGGCGAAATTTAACGGGACTCCTGCCTCATCTGTAATCATGATATGGTCTGGTGCTCCGAAAAGCGGAAGTCTAACCCTTGCTGAGCTACTGGGAACAGAAGCCGTATACTCAACTTCTACAACGCCATCACAGTAAACGGTGAATGTGGCTTCCCCCAGCATGGTAGGGTTGGAAACCGCGTAGGCCACCGTTAGCAGGGGGAGTAAAGCGAAAACCGTGAAAAATCGGCTGGTTTCTTTCACTCCTAGCCTCCCCAATGCCTGTCAGCATAAGTATGTTAAAAAAGTTTTTATGGAGGTTGGCTATAGTTCTGGTTAAGGAGGTATTTGGATGGATTATCCATCCATTAAATTAACGAAAATATCAACCCTATCCATCATAATACTACTAGCCCTATCCTGCCTCTTAGCATTCCATGTAACTCCAGCATCAGCACAAGGGCAAATCAGTGTAACCGTGAGGGTGGAAAAACCGGATAAGCCTCTATGCCAGGAAACGGTAACGCTGACAGGAGGCTTCACCAAGGACGGTAAAAACTTCAATGAGCCCTGCCCGCTTGAAGCTCTTGACAGGGCAGCTGCAAGCGGAGGCTTCACTTATACTGCAACCTGGTATGCAACAGCCACACCCCCAGACTACTTCATCACCAACATAACGGTGGGAGGAGATTCTATCAGCAATATCGGATACTGTGTAAGCGGGGTTTGGCCTGCCTACGGCGTGGGATACGGCTGGATTAACTGTTGTCCAGACCTACAGGACGGCGATGAAATCGTATTCTACGATGTGGGTGCAGGCTGGGTTTTCCCCTCAAAAATCTTGAAGATAAACGTCAGTAATACTGAAATACTCAGAGAGGATAGCATCACCATAACCGCTTATGAGGCTGACATTTTATGGCAGCAGTTTAAAACAAGCCCGCCCTACGATAATCCTTGGCCTAACGTTTCATGGGCTGCCTCCCAAGGTGCAAAAGTCTTCGTAGGTCAATATGCGGGAATAACGACAGACAGCAATGGTAAGGCGACTATTTCAGGGCTTTCCCTTGGAATCCATGAAATATACGTTGAGAAGTCAAATTCCATCCGAAGTGCAAGGGTCAGCGTAACTGTGAATGCTTACGCAGGTTACAGTGAAACCCAGATTGAAGCTTTAAACACGGCTAAAAGCGTGGTGTCCTCCTCTGGGAACGTGGTTGAAGCCTACGAGCTTCTGGTTGAAAACGGTATAATCAGCAGCAGCCTTCCAGCGTTCTCCCCATCTCTCTACGAGAAGCTAACTGAAATCTATGGTCCCAACCTAGAGCGGTATCCCACCTTCGAAGGCAGAATTCAACTCTTATACTCGATGGGTATAGAAACCCTAAGCTAGCCTCCCCTCCTCAGGCAGGATTAGAGAGGGATGGGAAACCTAAAACTGCTTGAAAGAAGGTTTCCAGCAGGGCTTTTCCTAGCCCTCTCCCTCCTTTTCCTGCTGCTTCCTTTAGCCTCCCCCTTCAGAAACCCTCTGGGCTTCCAAGTTTCAACAACTCTAACGGTGCTTTCACTGGTAGTAGGGTTTCTCCTGCTTTCAGGGGCAACCGTCAGAAGCGTCAAATGGGTAGCCCTAGTCTCGATTCTAGGCTCCCTTTCAGCCGTTCTAAGAATACCCTTCGCAGCCATCCCCAGCGTTCAGCCCTGCACCTTCCTTATAATCTGCTCAGGCTACGTTCTGGGGCCAGCAGCAGGCTTCCTCGTCGGAACCCTTACGACCTTGGTTTCGAATATGGCTTTAGGCCACGGCATATGGTCGCTCTACCAGATTCTAGGCTGGGGGCTTGCAGGAGCCCTAGCACCAGCCCTAAGAAGGCTGACCAGAAACGCCAGCAGCCTTAGAACCGCACTGATAATTTTCGGCTTTGCCTGGGGCTATGTTTTCGGCTTGATAACAAATCTTTCCTTCTGGGTTTACTTCTTCAATCCGAGCCTTGAAAGCTTCATTGCGGTTCAGCTTGCAAGCGTATGGTTTGACACGGTCCACGCCATAAACAACGCGGTTCTGCTGGGCCTGCTGGGGCCTAAAACCATAGGGCTTCTTGAAGGTGTGCTCTGGGGTAAAAACAGGTTTAACTAGTTTCCATGCGGATACTTCTTTTGGCTGGAAGGGGGCCTGCCTTGAAGCGTACAGGCATGATGGAGCTTAGACTTCACTACGGCTCAACTCCAAGATGGCTATTCACCCGTATGGTTAAGCTTGGAAGAGGAATCTTCAAGGTTATGGCAGACGAGTTCGGGCCTAGGGAAGTTTTAAGAAGGCTTTCAGACCCCCTCTTCTTCCAGGCGCTCTCCAACGTTTTGGGTTTCGACTGGGATTCCAGCGGCTCCACCACCGTGACATGCGGCGTCCTAAGGGAAGTCTTCAACCTGGAAGATTTAGGTTTAAAAATGGCTGGAGGCAAGGGTGAAGCCTCCAAGCGAACCATCGAAGAAGTTGAAGGCCTGGGTGAAAAATTTAATTTTTCAACTTGGAGGGTTGAAAGGCTTAAGTATGCCAGCAGGATGACGGCTAAGGTTGACAACGTCGCCATTCAGGCAGGCTACCAGCTGTACCATCACGCTCTGTTCCTGTCTGAGGATGGAAGCTGGACTGTAGTTCAGCAGGGCTTAAACCCTGAAGCCCAGGCTGCCAGACGCTACCATTGGCTAAGCGAAAGTCTCAGAAGCTTCGTGGAGGAGCCTCACACAGGTATTATAGGCGATAAAACTCACCGTCGCGTGCTGGATATGACTGCTAGGGGGAGCGGGGAAGCCAGGAAAACCTGTGTAGACC
>LUCC01000070.1:4294-5339 GCA_001593855.1 Candidatus Hecatellales archaeon B24
CCTTTCAGAACGGTTATGCCCTACGTGGCTTCAAGCCTGCCGAATCAGCCTACCCTAGCCCGCTGGGTGTCAGGCTCAGAAGCCCAAAGCTACACCATAATTCCTGTAAGGGTGAACTGGGAGGCGTTGAAAAGGGCTTACGAGCTTAAGCCCTCCTCCTTTGAGGAGCTTCTAGCCCTAAAGGGTTTAGGCCCTTCAACGGTTAGAGGCTTAGCCCTCGTAGCCGAGCTGGTGTATGGTTCTAAGGTAAGCTGGAAAGACCCTGTAAAGTTCAGCTTCGCCTTCGGAGGGAAGGATGGAGTGCCCTTCCCGGTTAAGCGTAAAGCCATGGAGAAGGCTGCGGAATACCTGAAGCAGGCGGTGGAAGCAGCGGAGGTAGGCAGACGGGAAAAGCTTGAAGCCCTTCAAAGGCTGGGGAAAATTTCAGCTTCAAAACGCCTACATGCCTGACAGATGATTTTTCCTAAAGTCCTCAGTCTTCCTCAATGTCCTTGTATTTGGCTAATTCTTTTTGAAGCCCCTTCTTCAGCTTCCATTCTTCAAGTTCCCTGATTAGCTCGTCTAGGGTGGTTTCAAACCATATGGGCCTGTTAAGGTCTTCTGAAATCATGAACACCTGGTCTGGCTTGTCCTTTAAGCCGAACCTTAGCAGGTCGACCATGAGGTCTCTTTCAATTTTGAAGCTGATTTCATAGTCTTCCCCGTCCTGCAGGTTTTCGCATTCGAACTTGGCGTTTGAACCCTTGATTTCGATGGCTTTCACCCTGTAGATGGTGTCGTGGAGCTTAAAGTAGACGGAGCCCTTGTTAAGAACCTTCTGAACAGCCTTCAAATACTTCTCAGCCAAGCCAGCACCCTTTCCCTTCCAAGCCCCAATAATCCTAGTGGAGAGCTATATAAGATTTAGATTTCTATTTTTCGCCTGGCGGTGCTCTTAGCGGGCTCAAAGGGATTTGAATCCCTGACCTCCGGGCTCCGAAGGAAACGTAACTGAAAGTACGGTGGGAGAATTGAGAATACCGAGAATGGTTCCAGAGAATGTTGA
>LUCC01000071.1 GCA_001593855.1 Candidatus Hecatellales archaeon B24
GTGGTCTACGACTATAACTTCGTCGGCTACCTCCCTGAGTATGTCTCCGAACATGCCTACGGTGGCTGAGCCGCAGCCAACCCTCATCCGCTCTTCTGCTTCCCCGTCCACTATTGGGGGCTCACCTACCTGGAATTCGAGTTTATGTTTTCCTGTTTCCAGTTCAACTTTTCCGCCGTTGGCTAGATCCACTATGGTTCTGGCTGCCACGGCTCCTAGCTTTTGGATGAAGGTGTTTACACCTCCGATTTGGATGAGCTTGGAGCCGTATTGCTCCATGATTATGCTGCCCACCTTTACGCCTTCGCGTTTCACCGGTTCTCCTTCGCTTCCGATGTGCTTGTCGGTGTCAACTTTAACCAGCATACCGCAGTAGCTTAGAGGAGTCTCGGAAACCACTGTGACCACATCTACGTCTTCAACCTTGTCCTCCAGTATGTAGGGAGCTGGCTTTAGGTCTGGGTAGGTTGTTCCAGCTCCTATACCCGTGGCGAGAGGCCTGCTTAGAACCTGCTCTTTCACGGCTTCCCCCGGTTTCACAGGCTTTCTCCTGGGGACAACAAGCGGGGCTGCAAGCTGGATTTCTCCTTTAACGTTCACATAGCGTCTGCAGGCGCCCAGGTAGCCTTCAGGGATTTCGCATTCGACCGGGCAGTTGAAGCATTTGGCTGTGCTGGGTTTAGCTCCTTCCCGGACGGCTACGGCTTCCACCGGGCATATCCTAGCGCACAGGGTGCATGCCACGCAGGCTTCGCCTATCCTGGCCTTTCCATTTTTAAGCCTTATGGCTTTGCTAGGGCAGTTTCTAACGCATATTCCGCAGCCGGTGCACTTGGCTTCGTCAACTACTATCAGCCTGTTCAAGGTTTGGCTCTCCCGTGGAGGAGGGCTAGTATCTCCACGTGACCACCATTTTCACGTCGGTGAACAGCCTAACGGCGTCTATGCGTGAGTGAACTCCTCCGAAGAAGGATTCCTTTCTTGAGCCCAGCGGGAAGAAGGCGTAGGGCTGAGCTATGGCCACGTTTATTCCGACGTTTCCAACGTTCACTGCACGCCTGAAGTCTCGGGCATAGTTAATGTTCGACGTGAAGATGCTGGCTGAGTGGCCGTAGGAGGAGCTGTTGTTGACGATGTCTATTGCCTCGTCAAGGCTTTCAACACGCATTATGCCGGCAACAGGGCCGAAGGATTCCTCCCGGGCAATCCACATGTCTGGGGACACTTCGTCGAAGACTGTTGGGGCTACGAAGTATCCTTTCGCATATTTCTCTTCAAGCTTGGGGTTTCTGCCGTCGAGCAGAAGCTTAGCGCCTTCTTCAATTCCCTTCTCTATGAAGTTTAGAACACGCTGTTTAGCCTGAAGCGTGGTTAGAGGGCCTAATTCAGCTTTTTCATCTAAGCCGTATCCAAGCTTCATTTGGGCTGAAAGCTCGACAAACCTTTTCTTAACAGCCTCGTAGACTTCCCCGACCGTTATGAGGATGTCTGAGCCCAGGCATCTCTGGCCTGTCATCCCGTAGAAGGCTCTTAGAAGCCTCGGAGCTGTCACCTCTAGGTCCGCGTCAGGCATTACGACAACATGGTTTTTGGCTCCTCCGTTGATGGAAGCCCGCTTCCCATGCTCCGCCGTAAGCTTGTATAGTTCTTTCCCAACTTTAGCCGATGAAGCCTAAGCCCTGAACCTTCGGGTGGGATACCAGCGTGCTGTTTACTTCCCTGCCTCCGTAGACGAGGTTAGCTACCCCCGGCGGGAAGCCTGCCTCCTCGGTTACCTTGAAAACCCAGTTGGAGATTACCGGGCATGCCGTAGCCGGGCTTACAACCACCGTGCATCCTAAGGCCAGAGCGTAGGGCACAAAAGAGGACCACGCGTGCACGGGAATATTATAGGGTGTAATTATGGCGAAGACTCCTAGGGGCTCCAGAATCAGCGTCTGGTCTATTCCCTTCGCAATCTGGTCTACGTGCTCTCCTTTGGCGACGGTGTAGGCTGCAGCGCAGGCTGACTCTATGTTTTCTATGCTCCGCCTCACAGAGCCTACGGCTTCACTGTAGGTTCTGCCATGGTCTTGAACTAGGATTCGGGCAAGCTCTTCAAGGTGCTCTTCAAACTTGTATTTCAGCCTGTAGAGATACTGGATTCTGTCTCTGAGCGGTATTTCCCTCCATTCCTTGAAAGCCTCTTCAGCAGCGTCAACAGCCATGTTAACCTCGTCTTCCAAGGCTATGGGAACTTCGGCTATGGGCTCGCCGGTGGCAGGGTTTGTCACTTCCCTGAACCTTCCAGACTTCGAGTCAACCCACTCGCCGTTGACGTACATTTTCAGCCTGCCATAATGGCTTTTAACCTCGCTTAACAGCGTCAACCCCTCCTAAGAGAATAACAGCGGAAAGATAGCCCTTCAAAAGATAAAAGAATTTAGAGGCCGCCCTCAACTTTCAGCCTTAATCAAGCCTCTCCATGCTAGGTCTTCGGCAACATCTCCAAGGTTGAGGGCGTTCAGCTTCCTCCAGGTTGGCAGCCCCTCCACCGTCCAGCCTCTAGCCTCATAGTATTCGTCAAGCATACGGTCGTATTCGTCTCTGCTCAGCACCTCTCCTTTCCTAGGTCCTTCGGGAAGCGGCTCCCTGAAGAGTCTTGGCGCGACGTAGTCGTGGCGTCGCCGGCAGCCGTATCTGGCCTGCATAGCCCGCTCCACGTTGTAGATTCTTTCCCCGCACTCGAGAATTTTCTTCCAGTCGTACTCCACTCCTGTAGCTGCGGTAGTAAGCTTGGCCATGTATTCGGGGCCGAAGGGCAGGTTCTGCCATGAAGTTGCAAACTTGCATACTCCCAGCGCGTCCGCGGCGGCGAAGAGGTTTTCGTTGTAGATTACGAGGAGGGCTTTCCCGCTGGGAGAACGCGGGTCTAGGGCCTGCTTCTCATACCATGACTGGGCTATTTCAAGGGGCACTCCAACTTTAACCCAGTCTTCAGGCTTCTTGTAGAGTCCCAGTGAGGCGTACCTCTCCTGGGTTGCATGGCCTCTCAGGTGGTCTCCTCCCCTAGAGGCTACTCCGTAGGCTAGGGCTATGCCTTTGCTTCCCCGAAGTTCTACGTTTGAGTGGGCGTAGCCCTTGGTGTGGACAACATAGTATTCAATTTTCTCTTCTGGCAGGCCTTTAATTTTTGCGATGCTTCTGGCGGCTTTTAAGGCTCCGTCTGGAGGATTCCTCCGAAGCCCTTCCGGGAGGCCATTTGGCTTAGAAGTTTTATTATGGCATGGTGGTCTCCCCACTGAAGCTCCATGCCTTCCGTGTCTTCTAGGTTTAGGATTTTGTCTTGCCATAGGTGCATGGCTAGGGCTATGCTGCTGGACGCCTGGATTACGTCTATTCCAAGCCTGTTGCACAGGTTGTTTATGTAGAGGAGTGCGGGCATGGAGGACACTCCGCAGCGGGAGCCGAAGCCTCCTAGGGTCTCGTATTCCAGGCCTTCCCCGGTGGTTCCGGCGAACTCTCCTTCACGTACAAGGTAGAAGTGGCTGCAGTGGATGGGGCAGCCGTAGCATGCCCTAGACTTCACGGAATACTCGTTTACAAGAACGGTTTCATCTATTTTTTCAGCTTCCCTGAAGACGCCTGTCTGCCAGTTGTAGCTTGGAAGGCCTCCCAGCTTCTTGAAGATGGAAACTAGGATGGGGGTTCCATACTTGGAGAGGGTTTCATAGAAGGGCATGCTTCTTATGGCTTGGTGAAGCTCCACGGCAACCTGCTCGAATTTTTCAGGGTCTGCAAGCTCTATGGCTCCTGAGCCTCGGACGGCTACGGCTTTAAGCTTTTTAGAGCCTAAGACTGCCCCCACTCCGCCTCCGGCTACAGCCCTCGTGTAGTCGCATATGACCGAGCATACGGCGTCACGGTTTTCCCCGGCTGGGCCTATCGTTAAAACTTTTAGCTCCTGGTCTCCGTAGTCCTTCCTCAGCATGTCAGTGGCTTCCCAGACTTCTCTACCCCACAGGTGGGAGGCATCCACAAGCTCTACGTGGGAGTCCTCGATGTAGAGATATAGGGGCTTAGGGCTTGCACCCGATATTACCAGGGCGTCGTATCCTGCGAAGCGCAGTTCAGGAGCGAAGGCTCCCCCAGCGTTTCCATCGCAGAACAGGCCTGTTAACGGAGACCTGGCCACTCCTATGGTGAACCTGCCGGAGGCCGGAGCCAGCGTTCCATTTAGGAGGCCGGCGCAAACGCATACGAGGTTTTCCGGGCTGAAGGGGTCCTCGATGGAGGGGTCGAAAAGGTCGAAAAGCATTTTGGAGCAGAAGCCTCTGCCTCCTAGGAAGGCTTGAGCAAACTCCGGGTCTAAAGGTTTAACCTTAACCTCGGCCTTTGAAAGGTTTACGTAGATTATTTTTCCAGACCAGCCTTGCACGTTTTTCTACCCCTTAGCTGAGCTTTAGCATTCCGCCTATTTTCAGGGCTGACTCGCGTTTTCTGGAGAGAATATACTTGGATGGTTTGGCGTATTCTATGGCTCTTGTTGGGCATAGCTTGACGCAGAAGGGATCTCCATCGCATAGGTCGCACTTAATCATTTCTCCTTTATCGCTCATGGTTACTCCTCCGAAGGGGCATACGGCCATGCATTCCCTGCATCCTATGCAGAGGCTGTGGTCTACGAGCATGGCTCCGGTTTCAGCGTTCCTGTAGATGGCTCTGACGGGGCAGACCTTTTCGCATGGCGCGTCTTCGCAGTGCCAGCATACCACGGGAATATCCACGCCTTCAGCCTCCCACCTTAGCACGTGGATTCTGGACTTGGTTGGACTGCAGGATTTTTCCTTGTGGAGGGAGCAGGCTGCCTCGCAGATGCGGCATCCAGTGCACTTGTTGGGGTCTACCAGCAGAACCTTGTATGCGGCAGTCAAAGGCTTGACACCTCTTTAATCTTGCTGTTAGGGCAAATTCTTTTTTATGGAGTATTCATTAAAAAGGGTTGGGTTGCAGCGTTCCCCTTCTCTCGGGGCTTAAAGGTATGGAAGCCTTCGACCTGCTGGTTGTTGGAGGAGGAATTGGAGGAGCATGGACAGCCTTAACCTTCAAGCAGCATTCCAAGGAGGGAAAGGTGGCAGTGGTCTCCGACGAGGAAGCACCCTACAAGAGGGCTGCCCTAGTGAAACTTCTCAAAAACCCGAAAGGAAAACTTGAAGTTTTCAGAGATAAACTGGAACAGGCTGGAATAAGATATTTCAGGGGGAAGGCCGTGGAGGTAGACCCCTCAGGTGAAGCCCTCCTCGAGCTGAACGGGGAGAAACGTAGGGTAGGCTTCAGGAAGCTTGTGGTGGCTACTGGGGGGAAGCCTGGGCTGCTGTCCATTTCGGGGCTGAACTTGAAGGGTGTTTTCACCTTCAGATTTCGCAGAGACGCCCTTGCTCTCGCGTGGTATGTCAGGCCTGGGATGAAAGCTTACGTGGTTGGAGGGGGGCTTATAGGGCTTGAGGTGGCTGAAGCCCTCCTGAAAAGGGGGGTGAAAGTACATATAGTTAAGAGGGTGCCCGGCGTCCTAGTGGGCATCTTGGAGAGAGATTTGTCGCTTATGGCTGCTGAAATGTTTGAGCGGAGGGGGATAAGCGT
>LUCC01000015.1 GCA_001593855.1 Candidatus Hecatellales archaeon B24
CTTGGCCACCACCACAAAGAGCCTATAGTATTTGGGTGTTTCAACGACGCATCTATGCTTTTCCGCTTCACCATCAGGAGCATGAGCAAGAAACAACACCTTAAACGCCACTACTCACCACCTCCCACCTTCAAACCCAAATTCAGCAACTTCACATATAAAACTTAAACACTTCACATGCATTATCGATAGGGTCGCCCTGCAGCCATCCCAACGTCTTTTTCCAGCTCTTCTATTATAGGGGTATTTTTCAGTGCCGTAAAGATGCTTTTCCATGAAGCTCGTGAAGTCTACTTCTACAATGATGTTTACGGCTTCAACAAAGCTTTTCGTGTTAAACCTCTTTTCTTTAAGGGCGTACGACTTGTAAATGTAGCAGTAACATCGTTGAAGTTTTCCCGTTGCTTGTAGCCTTTCTAATTTCCTTATCTGGCATGTACCCGAATAACTGCACTTTGAGTTCTGCGTTTGAGCAGGTGTCTTATAGAAGAGATGTAGGCGGCTTATCCCTTAACAACCTATAAGATTTAAAATGTTTTGAAAGCTCTTGTTCGAGGGGTTCGCCTTATAGTCTCTAAGCCTTCCAATCAAGCCCTCTCTACTTATGGCACCCAGAATTCCTGTTACCCTCTCAGCTATTACGCCTTTCAAGAGGAAAAACTGTGTCAGCGAGGTAACGTTTGAAGGTCTACGCTTAAGACTGGCCTTCTCAAAGTCTAGAATGCAGGGTTCACCATCCATCCTAACGATTATATGTTTAGAGGCTCGGCTTAGCTCTCCATGGTCAATTCCAGCCTCATCCAGCCTCCTACACTGCCATAAAACCTTTGAGAGAAAGCTTGAAACCTCCTCCCTTCTAGGAGGCTTCCCTCCGGAGAGGCTTAGCCATGCTGGAAGGCTTAACCCTTCAACCAATTCCATCAACAGCATGTTTAAGGTTGAAGCGTGAAGTCTAGGTCCGACGTTAACCCTGTTAGCAGCTCTTGTAAGCTCTGCCTCATGAGATACATCCGGCTTGCCTGAGTCCATCCTCCTAACCTTCAAGGCGAACCTTCCCCCTTCAATCCAAGCCTTAACAATTAAGGCGGAATTACCCTTGCCGAGAACGTGAAGCCGCCCAACAAGTTTTCCACCTGAAAACTCTAAGGCTTCAACCCCAAGCTGGCGGAGTTCGCCAAGCCTATTCTCAAACTCAGTTTTAGAAGGCTTAGGATAGCATAAGACTAAGCCATGCTCCTCAAAGCTCAGCCTTTCAAGCTTCACCAGCATAGGGCTTCCCTTACCACCCAAGGAAACTCTGCGGCGAGGTTACCGTTAAATCTGCCGATGACCCTGAAACATGAAATACTAGAGCTTTATAATTAGGGTTTAGGACAGGTTTTCTGGTATGCGGGCATGTATTCTTATTAGAACGGAGCCGAGAGAGTACAAAACCGTTTTAAAGAGGATTTTGAAGCTTGACGGTGTAAGCTTCGCTTTTCCAGCCCTCGGCAGAACTGATATCGTGGCTAAGGTATGGTTCGAGGATTAATTCTCATCAAAACAACGGCCAGAGCGGTTTCCCTTAGATTTCCAAACGTCGTGAAGGAGGCACGTAAAATCCCGGGTGTGACAGATGTATTCTCGGTTTTCGGAAGGTTCGACGTGGCAGTCTTCGTTGAGGCTGAAGACTACGATAAGCTGAGGGAGATAGCCTCAAAAGTAAACGCCATCCTAGGCGTGAAAAGCACCGAAACCCTGTCTGAAGCTTAATTAATCTTCCAGCATTTTTAACTATAAAATGGCAGGCAATAGTAGACGGCTGGCTATTGCAACCTTGCTTGGGATAGTCGCCTTTTTATCCAAGGCCGTGTTGCCCACTCCAGTCGATAAGATGTTCGTTGTGGTTCAAGCTCTCACATTCGCGTTGGCTTCCCTGCTAATAGGTGGATGGGGTGCAACCTACGCGTCGATAGTTAATGGTTCTCTTCTAGGTATTGTGAGGCCGGGATTCTTTCCATTCAGCTTAGCATTCTCACTCATTTATGGGATACTAGTCGATGTTTTCATTCGGATTTTCAAGGTTAAAATGGATGGTCAGATTAAAACTGTAAGGCTAACTATCTCGCTCGTTCTGAGTACCGCAATAATAGGCCTCATAACAATTCAGATAACAACCATGCTGGGATTAATGCCGATGATACCTATTCTATACCTTATAATTTTCATCATTGGGGTTTTAAATGGAATCGTAGCAGGCTACCTAACATCACTCGTATGGAACAAACATTTAGCCCGCCACTTTAAAAGCTGAGCATAAATCACAGCCTCAACCTTTTAAGTCGAAAAAGTTATAACAAGTCTTTATTCCAAAAACTTTAATGATCGAATGGAAATAAAAACATGGTTTATCTTCTTAGATAACTTTGGTTTATCAATAATAGCCTTAGTTATTGTTTTTTCTGTTTTTACCCAACTATATAGGACCAGAAATAATCAAATAAAGAGAATAGATAAGGGGAAGATTCTGTCTTCCTGAATCGCCAAGCTTATATAACAATTTTTCTCCTTTCTTGAGAGAAAGCCTTTAGGTGTCTTAGGGTTGGGGCATAGGAAGAAGCATGCACCACGCAGGGGTTCCCTCGCGTTTAGGCCTAGAGCTAGGGCTAAAAGCATAGTTCCCCGCATAAAGTTTTGGCCTCAGACAGCGGAGCCTAAGCTCCTTGGCTTCGCAGGCTATAAGGCCGGTATGACTCATGTCTTTATAATTGAAACAGATAAGAGGTCTCCAAATTACGGTAAAGAGGTTTTCATCCCTGCAACCGTGGTTGAAACACCTCCCTTAACCGTGTGTGCCGTAAGGCTCTACGAGGAGGAGGCTGGAGGGCTTAGAACCCTCTACGAGGTTTGGGCTGAAAAGCTTCCTAAAGAGCTGGGCAGGGTTCTACCGCTTCCTAAAAGCTATAAGGCGAAGGAAAGCCTCTCCGAGGCTGAGAAGCTGCTTACAAGGGCATGTGACGTAAGAGTTTTGGTTTGCACGAACCCGAGAAACTCAGGGCTCGGCAAGAAAACACCTGAACTAATGGAGATAGCCCTTGGAGGGAAGGGTGTAAGGGAAAAATGGGAGTATGCTGTCAGCCTGCTGGGGAAGCAGATTAACGTCAGCGATGTTTTCCAGGAAGGCCAGTACGTCGACGTGGTGGCGGTAAGTAAAGGTAAAGGTTTTGCAGGAGTTGTGAAACGCTACGGGATCAGAAGGAAGGAGCATAAGTCTAGGAAAACCGTGCGGGAGGTAGGCTGTATAGGGCCCTGGCATCCTCCAACCGTGATGTGGACTGTGCCTAGGGCAGGCCAGCTTGGCTTCCACCGCAGAACGGAATACGGCAAGCAAATCATTAAAATTGGAGCTGACGGAAAGGAGGTTACGCCCAAAGGAGGCTTCCACAGGTATGGCGTGGTTAAAGGCGCGTACATAGTTTTGAGGGGAAGCATCCCCGGCCACGTTAAAAGGCTTGTAAGGCTTAGACATCCCGTTAGAGGACTTGAGGAGGCTGCCAAACCCGAGGTAACCTACCTTAAAGTTTAATGGGTGTAAATGCTAAATGAGCCGGCAAACCCTTCAAGAAGCAAAGGCTCCTGTCTACAGCCTCGACGGAGCCGTGAAGCATGACGTTAAGCTTCCAGAGGTTTTCCTAACGGCTGTAAGGCCTGACATTATTAAAAGGGCGGTTCTGTCCGTTCAGTCTAAGGGCTTCCAGCCTAAAGGACGCGACCCCATGGCTGGGAAACGCACTACTGCCTGGTCTCTCGGCGTAGGGCTTGGCATGGCTAGAATTCCAAGGGTTAGGGCGCATGGAACACCCAGAGCCATGCAGGGAGCCTTCGCTCCGGGAACTGTTGGAGGAAGACTGGCTCATCCTCCAACCCCGGAGAAAAACATTGTCAAGCAGATTAACAGGAAGGAGCGTAGGCTTGCCATACGCTCAGCCATAGCTGCCACAGCCCTACCTGAACTTGTAGCCGCTAGGGGACATAAAATAGAGGGCGTTAAAAGCCTGCCCTTAATCGTTGAAGGAGGCTTCGAGCAGATTTCAACCACCAAGCAGCTTAAGGAGATCTTGAAGACGCTTGGGCTTGAAGAAGAGCTGAAGAGAGCTGAGGAAGGTGTTAAAATCAGGTCTGGAAAAGGCAGGCGTAGGGGTAGAAGGCTTAAACGCAGGAAAAGCCTTCTGATTGTCGTAGGATCAGAGGTTAGCCCCGTCATGAAGGCTGCGAGAAACCTTCCAGGCGTGGATGTGTGCCCGGTGAATAGGTTGAACGCTGAACTGCTGGCTCCCGGGACGCATCCTGGAAGGCTTACCTTGTGGACGGAGCCTGCTATCAAAGGCTTGGAGGAGAGGTTCAGGCATGGTGAAGCTTAGCCCTCACGAAATCCTTAAACACCCGCTTATCACAGAGAAGACCGTAGGCGTGATTGAGAAGGAGAACAAGCTTACCTTCATCGTGGATAAGAGAGCGTCTAGACACGATGTTGAAAGAGCCTTCGAAGAGATATACAAGGTTAAGGTGGAGAAGGTTAACGTGGTCATCACGTCTAAAGGAGAGAAAAAGGCTGTTATAAAGCTTAAACCCGAATACAGAGCTTCAGACATAGCTATAAGGCTTGGAATACTCTAAGGAGGATGAGCATGAAATGGGTAAGCGTATAAGAGCTCAGCGGAGGGGGAAAGGAACCCCGGTCTTCAGAGCTCCAACCCATAAAAGGGTTAGCCCAGCCAGGTATCCTCCCCCAGAAGTTCTGAAAGGTAAACTGAAGGGAGTGGTCAGAGCTTTAATTCATGACCTTGGAAGAGGAACACCCCTAGCGTTAATAGAGTGCGATGGCGGGCTTGCCTTCTACACGGTTGCAGCTGAAGGCATCCATGTAGGCCAGGAAATCGAAATAGGCCCTGAAGCCCCTTTAAAGCTTGGAAACATGGTTCCAGTTTCCGTTCTCCCTGAAGGTTTCACCGTGTGCAACGTGGAGAAGAATCCTGGCGACGGTGGAAAGTTCGCTAGGGCTTCAGGCTCCTATGCGACGGTGGTGGCTAAAACCCCTGCAGGAGTCATCCTAAGGCTTTCCTCAGGTAAAACCACGTTGGTGAACAGTGAAGCCCTGGCCACCGTAGGAATTGTAGCTGGCTTCGGAAGAACGGAGAAGCCCTTCATGAAAGCCGGTGAAAAATACCATTTGATGAGGGCTAAAGGAAGGAAGTGGCCGGTAACCCGTGGAGTTGCCATGATTGCAGCTGCCCACCCCCATGGAGGCGGCAGACATAGGCATCTTGGGAAGCCTGGAACTATCTCAAGGCGTGCTCCACCAGGCAGAAAGGTTGGGCTTATCGCAGCGAAGCAGAGTGGAAGGTCTAAAAGGTCTAGGGGTGGAAGGTAAAGCTTAAATCGGGCGTAGGCCTTTACGCGGTTGGCGGTGTAACATGCCTAAAGTGTTCACCTACCGTGGCATACCCTTCCCAGAGCTGGAGAAAATGCCTATGGACGAGTTTGTCAAGCTGCTTCCGTCGAAGGCGAGGAGAAAACTTCTGAGGGGTTTGCCTCCAGAGCACAGGAAGCTTCTTGAAAGGATTAGGGAGGTTAAAAGGTCAGGCCTCGCCGAGAAGGTTATGATTAGAACTCACTGTCGAGACATGATTATTCTGCCTGAAATGGTGGGTGTAACGCTTGGAGTTCACAACGGTAAGGAATTTATCCCCGTGAAGATTGCACTGGAAATGGTTGGCCGCCGCCTAGGCGAGTTCGCCATAACCTGTAAGCGGGTTATGCATGGAGCGCCGGGAATAGGGGCGAGCAGAAGCTCCATGTATGTGCCGTTAAAATAAGCCTATCGGGCGAAGGGTTCCAGCTGGCTTATCCCTTTAATCCTTTCTAACTCCTTCTCCATGGTTGCCTTGATTTTTTCGGAGAGTTTTTTGTCGTAGTCTTCGAAGACTATGCGTATCTCATGTTTGCCTTTCCCTTCAACCTTAAACTTCATGAAGCCCAGTTCGCTTTGCTCAAGCGGGATTTTTAAGCCGTTATCGTAGGCTTTCCAGGCTGGGAAGTAGGCTTCCTTAACGATTATGGTTGTTTGCTCGGCTGAGGTTTCCAGGCTGAGCTTTATTTCGTCTTTACTCCAACTCCAAGAAACCTCAACGGGAGGGCTGGCGTCCACGTAGGTTACCTGCTCCGTGTTCTCGTAGAGGGTTATGCCTTCAGCCTCCAGAACAGGCTTGAAACTGGAGTTTTCGAGAAGGTAATGGCGTCCATATTTCCCAATCAGAACCCATTTCACCCCGTAGTCTCCAGCTCTCTCTATGAAATGCCTTATAAGCTTGTCATCCTTGCAGGAGTTCAACGTGCAGATTTTTTCAACTTTTTTAAGCATAACAAGGATGCTTCCCTGAGGATACCAACCGTCTATAAGCCTCTTCCCAGTGTAGTAGGGGAGAAGATAAACCCAGAAGGGGCAGTCTACAGCCAGAACTCTGCCGAAATCCTGCCTAGAAGCCAGGTAGCTTTGTATCTCAGGGGGGATACGTCCTACATCTACTTCTTTGGCTACAACTTCCGGGGTTGAAGCAAGAATGCTTGCTCCCGCAACCACGTTAACCGTGAGAAGCAGAACTATCAGGAAGGGTGTGCTTAAGGTTTCCTCCCCGAAAACCCTCCTTGAAACGCCTTTGAAATCGTATTTCTCCCGGGTAACAAGCACTATCGACAGCGGGATTGAAGCGTAAAACTGGAAGCGCATTAGGTCTATTTCGCCTCCAGCGGGCAGCAGAAGGCTTCCAGGGATGAAATAGGCTCCGTAGATGAAGAATAGGATAGTCCAGGTGAGCATTACTCTGCTATGGAAATCGTTTAGCTTTGAAAGTCTGCCTGAAAGCAGTGAAACGCCCAGAACGGTTAAAACGAAAATCACGGATGCCACTGGAATATAGTATAGGCTTGAAGGGTTGAAGGAAACCTGATGCCAGTATCTCAAGTATAGGAGGAAAGGTAGAAGCCAGAAGCTTGAGAGGATAAACCCTAAAACCACGGGGCTTCCCAGCGAGAAAACCTTCTTAAACTTCACTTTAAAGCCTTCCTTCCCCACCAGCACGTTCAAAAGCAGAATTGCCACCGTAATCACGAGAATGTAGGCTGAAAGGTGGTGGGTTAGAAGGGTTAAAGCGAAAAAGGCTCCTGCTAGCAGCATACTCCGCTTGGACCATTTTTCAATCGCCTCGAAAAAGAAGATTAAAGCTGTAAGGTAGAAAGGTAAGGCTACAATGTTTGTGAATCTTCCGAAAACTACCGAGTTCAAAGGAACAAAGGGGATGAGCGAGAAGATGAGAACGGCGAAGGCAGACTGCTCCCCAGAAAGCTTAAGCCTCCTACAGAACAGGTAGAGGACGGCTGGAGTTATAAGGATGAACAGGACTTCGGTGAGCTTGTAGGACAGCATAGGGTTTAAGCCTAGAAGAGTTGGCAGGTAGGCTATCATGTAGGCTAGGGGGGGATAGAAGAGGAAGAAAGGCATGCCGGCATACCAGTCGAAAAACCAGGAAGACCACCCGTTCTCCGCCACGTAGAGAAGCTTCGGCAGGTGGGAGAAAGAGTCCATGCCAAGCGGGTAGCCAGCGGAGAAAAGCTGAGCAGCATAAACAGCTGTAAGCAGATTAATTAAGAATGTAGCTGACATGACCGCGGGAACTTTCAGGTTAAACTTCTCGGTAAGTATCAGGCTTGGCCTGTGTTTTTCCATGGTCCTCTTCTAGTATATTAAAATATGGAGGAAGATAAGCGTTTTATTTTTATTTCACGCTTCTAAACATGAATGGAGGCTGTTGGTATTTTCGAGGTGTGATTTTCTTGGTTTTGGAGGTTTGTAAGAGGCCTGTTAAGCCTGTGAGCTTGAAACCGGGGATGACCGTGGGAGAGCTTGTAAGCGAGATGGGAGATACCGGGTTTGGTGCGGGAAGGCTTGCTAGGGCTGTGGAAATCTACGAGCGGATGATTAAGGACGGCGCCCTAATACTTCTCGGCTTCGCAGGGGCTATGGTTCCGGCTGGAATGAAGAAAATTATTGTTGAAATGATTAGGAGAAAAATGGTTCACATAATAGTTAGCACCGGAGCCAACATGGTTCACGACCTGCTGGAAGCTTTTGGAGGAGCCCACTACAAGGGGGTGGGCACCGCCGACGACCGGCAGCTCTACAAATGGCAGATAGACAGAATATTCGACGTTTTCGTCCCAGAGGAATACTTTAAAGGATACTTCGATAATCCCATGCTGAGCATACTCGACGAAATCGCAAGGGAAACCCGGGGTACAAGCCTCTCCTCAGCCGACCTCATGAGGGAGATTGGAGGCAAGATAAACGATGAAAACTCTATCGTCAGAAGCGCCTTCGAACATAAAGTACCCATCTTCGTCCCGGCAATTCAGGATTCCTGTATAGGCTTACTGCTTTGGGAGGCTGCTGCAAAATATAATAGGACTCCTCCAATCATCGACGTGGTTAAAGAGTTAAACCAGTTCTTTTCAGCCGTTAAAGACGCTGAGAAAACTGGAGCTATAATACTTGGGGGTGGGGTTCCTAAAAACTACATTTTCCAGGTGGCCTTTGAATTCAAGAAGCCTTACAATTATGTTATCCAGATAACCATGGACAGGCCTGAGCCAGGGGGGCTTTCAGGCGCAACCCTCGAGGAAGCTGTATCCTGGGGGAAAGTTGGAGAGGAAGCCTGGAAGGTTCAAGTCATATCTGACACCACCATCTGCCTTCCCATTCTAGTCGCAGCTGTAATGGAGAGGATAAGCGAAAGATGACTTGGGGGCCTATCCGATGCCAAAATTCATATCGCCGGTAAACCCTTTCGCAGGCGTTCAGGTAGGCTACGAGGAAGCTGACTACGTGGTTTTAGGTTTCCCCTACGATTTAACCAGCACCTACAGGCTTGGTTCAAGGAATGCTCCCAACGCCATAAGAGAAGCCTCTCTAAACATCGAAACCTACAGTCCGAGAACAGGGCTTTTCCTGGAAAACCTTAAAATCAGAGACCTTGGAGACCTGGAGGTTTCAACGCTGGAAGACCCCTTCCAACAGCTCACAGCAGTCTTCAAAGACGTTTTCAACGCAGGAAAGTTCGCGGTGACCTTGGGAGGCGAGCACACCCTCACCCATTCAACCGTTAAGGCTCTGCCTGAAAACGTTATGCTACTGGTTTTCGACGCCCACTTGGATATGAGAGATGTCTACGAGGGCAGAAGTTTCTCCCATACAACCCATCTTCGAAGGCTTACCGAGGAAATCGACCCCAACCGTCTTTTAATGGTAGGCGTTAGGGCCATCGCGATGGAGGAGCTCGAATCCGCCCGGAAAAGGGGGATCCGCTATATCACTTCCCCCCAGATTTTAAAGCACGGCTTCAACTGGACTGTCAGAAGAATCGAAGAACACTTTAAAAAGGCTTCAAGCGTCTACATAAGCTTCGACATGGATGTTTTAGACCCGTCCTATGCTCCGGCAGCCTCAAACCCTGAGCCTGAAGGCTTAAACCCGACTTTCACCTTAAACCTTCTGGAGGTTTTGGCCTCAAGGATTCCGGAGGTAGTAGGCTTAGACCTTGTCGAGTTTTCACCGGCCTACGACAACGGGGTTACCGCGGTCCTCGGGGCTAAAATAGTGTTCGAAGTTTTATGTCTTGTTGAGGCTGCCGGATGTCGGAGGTAGGGAAGCAGATATATAGGCTTACCGGGATATTTCACATGGCAAACTTGTCTGAGCAAGATTCCTTGGATAAATTTTTAGGGGGAGAGGAAGCCGGGTCTGAACCGTCTGAAAAAGAGGAGGTTAAAGGCTCAACCTGGCTTGAAAAGCTTAAAAAAATTGTAAGCGAGAGGGCTTCTCCAGCTGAAAGATTCGATGAAGCCTACCTTCTGTCGGCAACCTATGACGGGGACCTCCGCTGTGCTGTCCTTAAATTTTACGACCCGTCAGAAAAAAGGATACTCTTATGGCGTGATACCACAGGACATAAGCCCTACTGCTTCACCAGTCTAACCCCTGAAGAGCTTAAAGCCATCCCGGAGGTTGCAAACCATGAAGGATTTGAAAGCGCGGAAACAGTTGAAAAGTATAACCCGCTTACGGACAGCCCTATAAAAATCACGAAGATACTGGCCAGAGACCCTTTAACCATTGGTGGAAGACCGTCTGGCTCCCTCCGAGACGTAATCCCAAAGGTGAAACCTGACGCCAAGGTCTGGGAAGCCGACATAAAATACCATGAAAACTACCTTTACGACCACGGTTTAGACGTTGGAATGCCCTACACGCTCAGGGAAGGTGGAAAAATCCCAGCTTCAAACATTAGAAAAGCTGAGCTTCCAAGCGGGCTTGAAGAGGCGCTTAAAGGTGAAGACCAGGACTTCCGCGACTACACAGCGGAGTGGGTTAGACTGCTAGAATGCCCTGTCCCCAATTTTAGGTTTGCAGCCCTAGACATAGAGGTGGCGGCCCCCAGCCTTGATAAAATTCCTAACGCCAGAGAAGCCTTACACCCGATTATAGCAGTGTCCGTCGTTGACAGTGAAGGGCTGAAGAAAGTTCTGCTCCTACGCAGGCACAACGTGGAGGAAGGCTCCGCCGAGCTTCCGGAAAACGTGAAACTTGAATATTTTGACGATGAAACCTCGCTGGTGGGGGCTACCCTTGAAATCTTAGCTTCCTACCCGATAATTGTAACCTTCAACGGAGACGACTTTGACATGCGGTACATCTGGCATAGGGCTCAAAGGCTTAACTTCCCCCGGGAGGTTATCCCCCTAGACATGGGCAGAGACTCAGCTCTCCTCTCCTTCGGAATCCACATAGACCTCTACAGATTCTTCTTCAACCGAGCTATCCAAGTTTACGCCTTCGACCAGAAATACCGTGAAAACACCTTGGAGGATGTGGCCTCCGCCATCCTCGGCGTGGGCAAGCTTCCCATAGAAAAGAACGTTTCCGAACTGTCTTATAGGGAGCTGGCGGCTTACTGCCTTAGGGATGCTGAGTTAACCTATCAGCTTGCCGCTCTGGGAGACAGCTTAACCCTCAAGCTTATAGTAGCCCTAGCCAGGGTTTCAAAAATGCCTGTTGAAGACGTTTCAAGGCAGGGGATTTCAGGCTGGATTAAAAGCATGATGTACTATGAGCACCGGCGGAGGAACATTCTGATTCCAGGCCAAAGCGAAATCCTAGCGGTTAAAGGCTACACTGCAACCCAGCCTGTGATTAAAGGCAAAAAATATAGGGGAGCCGTAGTCATAGAGCCGAGGAGAGGAGTGAACTTCAACGTTGTAGTATTAGACTTCGCAAGCCTATACCCCAGCATAATCAAACGCTGGAACCTCTCCTACGAAAGCGTCCGCTGCCCCCACCCCGAATGCCGGGAGAACAGGATTCCTGAGACACCCCACTGGGTATGTAGGAAAAAGCGTGGAATAACAAGCCTTGTAATCGGCTCCCTCCGAGATTTAAGAGTGAAATGGTATAAGGTTAAAGCCAAAGACCAAAGTCTCCCCTCCGAGGTTAGAGCATGGTACGACATCGTTCAACGCACCCTGAAAGTCATTTTAAATGCGGCCTACGGTGTTTTCGGGGCTGAACACTTCGTCCTTTACTGTCCACCTGTAGCCGAAGCCACGGCAAGCATAGGACGCTACGCCATAACCAAAACCATAGAGAAAGCTCAGCAGCTTGGAATAGAAGTAGTATACGGAGACACCGACTCTGTTTTCCTGAGAAACCCGGCGAAAGAGCAGATAGAGGAGCTGGTGGAATGGTCGGAAAAAGAGCTTGGAATGGAGCTTGACGTGGACAAAGTCTACCGGTACACAGTTTTCTCTACCAGAAAGAAAAACTATGTAGGCGTATACCCGGACGGGAACGTTGACATCAAAGGCTTGGCAGGTAAAAAGCGGAACACGCCTGAATTTCTGAAGAAAGCCTTCGCCGAAGCCATAAGCATTCTGAGCACCGTTAAATCCGAGGAAGACTTCTCCACGGCCAGGGAGAAAATTAAAGCCATAGTTAAAGGATGCTATGAAAAGCTTAAAAGCCGCCAGTATCCGCTGGAAGACCTGGCCTTCACCATAGTGCTCGGTAAGGCCGTGGAAGACTACGAGAAAACAACGCCTCAACACGTCAAAGCTGTTAAGGCACTTCCAGCTGAAGCC
>LUCC01000016.1:0-11779 GCA_001593855.1 Candidatus Hecatellales archaeon B24
AACCCCTTTAACTTCCCGGCAGATTTTTTCCGCAGTAAGCTTTGCAAGCACGTTGTAGATTTTACCCACATGGCTTACAGGGTTTTTCCCGGCTGTTGCCTCCAAGCTCATCTGTCTGCACGGGGTTATAAGCCCGTTAATCCTGTTCCCCCTACCCGTGTTTCCATCGTCTCCCATCTCCGCGGAGGTCCCTGTAACTGTGAGGTAGAATAATCCAGACCTAGGTTTATCTCCAACGTTAACCTGGACGCTGACCTCTAGGTTTCCCGTGACCTTAGCGGCGAAGTCTTCGATTTTACGTTTAACTTCCTCCTTAACGTTTACGTAATGGTCTGGGTCTGGGATTAAACTGCTAATCATGGCGGCTGAGATTGTAAGGTTAACTTTTCCTTTAAGCCTTAAACCCATAACTTTGATGTCCTCTCCAACCTCCGGAAGCTCCTTCTTGAACTTTTTAGAGTTTAAAAGCTTCTCAGCTTCGAGGACAAGCCTTTCAGTGGCAGTTAGAGGAGCGAAGCCTACTCCGAAGGAGGTGTCGTTAGCCAGCGGCGAACGTTTTCTAAGGTTGAAAATTCCTACAAGGTCCTGTGAGCCACGCCTAACCATGCCTGTAATCTTAACATGCCTGTCAGGGTCTAGGAACCGGAAGTTTCTCCTGATGAAGTCTTTAGCAGTTTTCTCAACGATTTCCTCTACAGGTACAGATTTCACGCTCTTAGATGTTTTAATTTCGGTTGTGGCTCTGCCGGCAACTATAATGTTGATGGGTTCTAGTACTTCTCCTCCTCCAAATCTTGGATTGGCTCTGCCTCCTACCACTAAGCCTTTATCAACGTTATGGTGGAAGATGACGCCGAACTCTTTTAGGTAGTACCTGCAGAGCCCTAGGCTTAAAGCTTCTGAAACAGCGTCAGCGATGTAGTCGGGATGTCCCACTCCCTTTCTCTCAACCATTTCAACGTTAAAATCGGATACAGACTTCACTCCAAGCTTTTCTATGGAAATTCTCGCCAATTTCCTACACCTACAAAACTTCACTTCTTATAAAGCAGCCTTCCAGCAGCTTTTCACACCTTACTCAAAGCTTATGAAAATTATGTTGTTTCCACGGATAAAGACGCTTCCGTAGTCGGCTACAAGCTCATTGCTGTTGTATTCGGTGGCATTATCGAGAATCAGGTTCATGTAGTTGTCGCATTTCACTAGAACACCCCTGTACTCCGTGTCGTTTTTCAGACGTATCTTAACATTACTGTTGATATTTTTGAAGAGAAAGGACAGCGGCTTCTTGCCTGTTTCCAAGACGTAAACCTACCTCTCGCCCTAAAGCATTCTCCCAAGCCTAAAATAAGCTATTTATCCTATAAAATTTTTAAGGTTCTCCTAGCCAAAAGATAATTGTCAGCCTAGAGGCTTTGGGTGAAAGCCGTCAATGCCGTGGAGAAATCTAACAATCCCCTTCCACTGGACTCATGATAAAACTGGTTTTTTGAAGAATATTCTCGAGAAGTTTTTCTGCGATGAGAAACTTAACTTCAACGAGCTTAACCTGCTTCGCTGGTATGTTTACCAGTGGGTTCACTCCCACTACAGGAAGCCGGAGAACTATAAGCGGATTAGAATAATGTCGCAGAAGGAGTTGAAGAGTTATATTCTCAAGGTTTTGGTTAGGCGGTATGGGATTCTGCCCTTTTAGCATTTTTACATAAAAATGTTAATATGAACCATTTTTAGCATAAATTTAAGCAAAAATTATTTATGAGACCGCATCTAACCTATCAGTGGGGGTATAATTAAAGGGTAGGAAACTGTTGAGGAAAATCGGAGAAGGAAAAACAAAAATCGTTTACAAAAGCCCCCAGCGAGACCAAGTGCTCCTAAAGTTTAAAGATGACATAACCGCCCTAGACGGGGTTAAAAAAGACAGAATCCCTGGAAAGGGCTCCATAAACGCCAGGCTTTCTGCTTTCCTCTTCAAGCTTCTCGAAGCCGGAGGCGTTCCAACCCACTTCCTCAAAGCTGAAAACTCTTCAACTCTGAGAACCGTAAAGCTTCAGATGATACCTGTGGAAGTGGTCTGCCGGAACGTTGCCACAGGAAGACTTGTTAAAACGTATCCCTTCTACAGGCAGGGAGACCGGTTAAAGAAGCCTCTCGTAGAATTTTTCCTTAAAGATGACCGCTACCACGACCCACTTTTATCCGAGGAGCACATGAAGGTTTTCGGTCTTGCCAGTCTAGGCGAAATCAAAGCCATGAAGCAAATCACTCTTAAAGCCAACAGGGTTCTGAAAGGATTCTTAAAGCGTAAGGGCTTAAGGCTTGTGGACTTCAAGCTAGAGTTCGGCAGAGACCCTGAAGGAAAGCTCAGAGTTGGAGACGAGTTAAACCTAGACTCCATGAGGCTTTGGAGTTTAAAGACAGGGCTTTCCCTCGACAAGGATGTTTACAGGAGAGGAGGAAGCCTAGAAGAAGTGGCGAAAGTATACCGGGAAACCTATAAGATAATTATGGGGGAGGAACCCTAAGTGAAAGCTTACACCGTGGAAATCGTAATTGAAAACAAGCCTGCAGCCCGAGACCCTGAAGGGGAAACCATCCATCGAGACCTCATTCTCAAAGGCGGATACGTAAACGTGAAGGCTGTTAGAACCGGGAAATATCTCCGCATGACCATAGAAGCCAGCAGCCCCTGGGAAGCTGAGAGGCTTGCCTTCGAAATGTGCAATTCACTACGTATCTACAACCCTGTTGCCCATGTCTACCGGATTAAGGTGCTAGAATAGCATGGTTAGAATAGCTGTCATAAGATTTCCAGGGTCCAACTGCGACCTTGACGTAGTTCACGTGCTCAAAAACGTTTTAGGAGTTGAAGCCAGCCTGGTGTGGCATAAAGAGTTTAAAGCTTTAGGCTACGACGGAGTTGTGCTTCCTGGAGGCTTCTCCTACGGTGACTACCTCCGAAGCGGGGCTATAGCCGCTAGAAGCCCTGCACTAGAGCACGTTAAGGTTATGGCTGACAACGGCCTTCCCGTCCTTGGAATATGCAACGGCTTCCAAATTCTGGTGGAAGCAGGAATTCTGCCTGGAGCTCTACTTCCAAACGAAAATTTAAAGTTCATATGCAAGTGGGTTTGCATCCGCTGTGATAACGGCTGGACGGCTTTCACTTGGGGGATACCTGAAGGGAAAGTCCTGCACATTCCCATAGCCCATAAGGAAGGACGGTACTTCAACGATGAAGCTGAACTTGAGAGGCTGAGCAGGAAACGCATGATAGTTTTCCGCTACACAGACTGGAAGGGGGAAGCTGTACCAGAGGCAAACCCCAACGGCTCCGTAAGAAACATCGCCGGAATATGCAACGAGAAAGGAAACATTCTAGGACTTATGCCCCATCCTGAAAGAGCCTCAGAAGAGCTTTTAAGCCCAAACAGGAACGCAGACGGGCTTCTCCTCTTCAAGTCCATGGCCGAGTATGTTAAGAGGTAAAAGGGAAATGGCTCCTTCCAGGCTTAGAAAGGTTCCAGAAGGCGTAAGCCTAACCTCAAAGGAGGTAGCCTGGATTAGGCGTAAGCTTGGAAGAGAGCCTAACCCCGTAGAGTGGGGCATGTTCGACATCATGTACTCCGAGCACTGCTCCTATAAGAGCAGCAGGCCTGTCCTCAAGATTCTTCCAAGCAAGGGCCCCAAGGTCATAGTGGGGCCAGGATACGACTCAGGTATAGTTGACCTAGGAGACGGCTACGTTGTAGCCTTTAAAGTTGAAAGCCATAACCATCCGTCAGCTATTGAGCCCTACAACGGTGCGGCAACAGGGATAGGAGGGATAGTCCGGGATATTCTATGCGTTGGAGCTAGGCCTGTGGCGCTTTTGGACTCGCTTAGATTCGGAAGCCTTCAAAGCCCTCACAGCCGATGGCTTTTCCGCTACGTGGTTAAAGGCATAGCCGACTATGGGAACTGTATAGGTGTGCCGACGGTTGCAGGCGAAGTGGAGTTCGACCAGAGCTTTGAAAAGAATTGCCTTGTAAACGTTGCTTGCGTTGGAATTGCAAGGAAAGAAGACATAATACTCGCCGAGTTCAAAAATCCCGGCGACATCATAGTTCTGATAGGAGGCTCAACGGGCAGAGATGGAATCCACGGAGTAACCTTCGCCTCCAAAACTTTAAGCGAAGAATCCGAGGCTGACAGGCCGGCTGTCCAGATTGGAGACCCATTCATGAAAAAACTACTCATAGAAGCCGTGTTGGAAGCCCTGAAAACAGGGTTTGTAAGCGGAGTTAAAGATTTGGGAGGAGGAGGATTAACCTGCGCCACCTCCGAGATGTCGGCTAAAGGAGGCGTAGGCGTAGAAATAAACCTTGACAGGGTTCATGTCCGCGAGGAGGGAATGAACGCCTACGAGCTTATGCTTTCAGAGTCGCAGGAGCGTATGCTTTTCGCCGTTAAGCCGGAAGGGTTGAAAACCGTGCTGGAAGTCCTCGAGAAATATGAGATACCATACTCCGTCCTCGGGAAAGTTGTAGAGGGAGGCCTGCTTAAGGCAGACTTTAAAGGCGAAACCGTGATAAACGTGCCAGCTGAACTGGTGGCAAGAGCTCCCATAATTAGGAGGAAAGCCAAAAAGCCTCTGGAAAGCCAGGACAAGCTTAAAACTTTAAAGCCCAGCCAACCTGAAAACCTTCGGAAGACTTTCCTAGAGCTTCTCAGCTCTCAGAACATTTCAAGCAGAGAATGGGTTTACAGGCAGTACGACCATGAAGTCGGAGTTAGAACCGTTGTCAAGCCGGGCGACGGAGATGCAACGGTTTTAAGGCTTATCGACGTGCCCAAGGCCGTTGCCGTAACCTTCGACGCCAACAGCCGCCATTCAGCCTTAGACCCCTTCAGCGGCCATGCAGGAGCCCTAGCTGAAGCCGCGAGAAACCTAGTATGCGTGGGAGCTGAGCCGCTGGCCTACACTGACTGCTGCAACTTCGGCAACCCTGAGAAGCCTGAGGTTTTCTGGCAGTTTAAACGTGGAATCGAAGGGCTTGCCTCCATGAGTAAAGGACTGAAAATCCCGTGTGTTGGAGGAAACGTAAGCTTCTACAACGAAGACGAGGAAACAGGGCTTGCTGTTAAGCCTACCACAACCATAGTCATGGTAGGCCTAATCGAGAAACTGGACTATATCACCACTATGAGCTTGAAAGAGGCTGGAGACGCCCTTATAATAGTTGGAACAACGCTTCCAGAAATGGGAGGCTCCGAATACTACCATGAAATTTTAAAGTTCAACGGAGGAGAACCTCCCAAAGCCAGCGTTAGAAGAGAGAAAGCCACCATTAAAACGGTTTTGAAGGCCATACGTAAGGGGCTTGTGAAGGCTGCCCACGACTGCTCCAAGGGAGGGCTGGCTGCAGCCCTAGCCGTCATGGCTGTCAAAGGCAAACACGGGTTAAACGTGAACTTAGAGCGAATCCCAAGCCTTAAAGTGGGAAGGCTTGACGAACTCTTATTCTCTGAAAGCTACGCCAGAGTTCTTTTGGAAGTTCCCAAAAGGAAGGTTGAAAAAGTTTTGAAGATAGCGTCTAAAAGCGGGGCTTCAGCTTCGCAGATTGGAGAAGTCACAGACCGGGAAGCTTTCACTCTTAAACTTAAAGGTAAGCCTGTTATCGACTGCAGCCTCAGCGAGCTGGAGGAGGCCTGGCTGACCCCCATACCCAAAGCTTTGGAGGGCTCTCCAGCTTGAAGCCTTTTAGGGAATTTTGCGGGGTTTTCGGAGCCTACAGCCCGAGAAGCACAGCCTTCGAACTCATTTTTTACGGGCTTACAGCCCTTCAGCACAGAGGCCAGGAATCCGCTGGAATCGCAGTCGTCGAGGCGAAAGATAAGCTTAAAGTTGAAAAAGCCATGGGGCTTGTGGGAGAAAACTTCAGCCCTGAGGAAACTTCGAAATTTAAAGGAGAAATCGGAATAGGCCATGTCAGATATTCAACGGTTGGAACTTCCTCCATCGTTGACGCTCAGCCCTTTCACCTCAACGGGATAGCCGTATGCCATAACGGCAACCTCGTAAACTATTTAGAGCTCAGAAGACTTCTGGCATCAAAAGGAGTTAAGCCTGTTTCAACCGGTGACGCTGAAATCTTGGGGCATCTTATCAGCCTCGAAAAGCCTCACCCGGACGCAGACGCTGTGGTTGAGGCGTTAAGCCAGATTTCCAGGCTGGCGGAGGGAAGCTACTCAGCCCTATGCCTCACGGGTAAGGGGGAAATTGTAGCCTTCCGTGACCCCTACGGCTTTAGGCCCCTATGCTATGGCATGGCTGAAGAAATTCACTTCTGCGCCTCGGAAAGCGTGGCCATAGATGTCTGCGGGGGCAACATGCTTTCAAACGTGGATCCCGGTGAAGCTCTCATCATCTCCGGGAAAGGTGTGGAAAGAGTCAGGTTTGCACCCTGCCCAAGACGTTCACACTGCATGTTCGAGTACGTGTACTTCAGCAGGCCTGACTCCGTGATTGAAGGTAAAAGCGTCTACGAGGTTAGGCTTAGGCTTGGGGAAAACCTTGGAAAAACCTACGGCTGCAACGCTGACATAGTGGTTCCTGTACCTGACACTGCAAGGCCTGCTGCCGAGGGGATCTCCAGGGTTACAGGCGTCCCCGTGGCTGAAGGCCTCATAAAGAACAGGTATATTCATAGAACCTTCATTATGCCAGGTCAGCAGAGACGTGAAAACGCTGTGAAAATGAAGCTTAACCCGTTGAAGGCTGTGCTTAAAGGCAGAAGCGTATGCCTCGTAGACGACAGCATAGTCAGAGGAACCACCATAAGGAAAATCATAGGCATAGTAAGAGAGGCTGGAGCGCGAGAAGTACATGTTAAGATAACATGTCCACCTATAATTTCACCCTGCTTCTACGGGATAGACATCGCAACCCACCAGGAGCTTATAGCCGCAGGGAGAAGGGTGGATGAAATCAGAAAACTTATAGGGGCTGACTCCCTCAGCTATCAAACCCTTGAAGGCCTTATAGGAGCCATAGGGCTTGGAAAGGAGAACCTGTGCCTAGCCTGTCTTACAGGAAGCTATCCTACACCTAAAGCTCAAAGGCTGGCGGATAAGATGAAAGGTAAACCCCTGCCCAAGTCAGGCTTCCGGTACATCGAGCTTGAGGAGGCTGTTTAAGTTGGGAAGCGGAATTGTCGGAATATACGGGTTTAGCAAACTCTGGAAAATGGCACGCTTCGTATACTACGCGCTTTTAGCCCTCCAACATAGGGGCCAGGAAACCTGCGGCATAGTAACCTACGACGGGAAAGGCGGACTATACAGCCATAAGGCTGGAGGGCTGGTAGACCAGGTTTTCTCTCAGCCTGAAACCCTTGAAAACTTGAGGGGATGGGTTGGAATAGGCTGCGTAACCACGGTGGCTGAAAAGGATCCAAGCCTCATCCAGCCTGCCATCGTTGAAGGCCCCGTCAGGACAGCCCTATGCTTCGACGGCAAAATTTTGAACCTTAAAAGCCTGCGTGGAAAGGTTAGCCCCCTCGAACCTCGAAGCGAAGCTGAGCTTTTAGCCTTAATTTTCTCGCAGAAGCTTGAAGGAGGATTACATCCTGTTGAGGCAGCATCTCAGCTTATGGGAGAGGTTAAGGGTGTATACTCGCTGGTGGCGCTTACCGAGCGTGGCGAGATGGTTGCCGTTCGAGATCCTCACGGGGTTAAACCTTTAGCCATTGGAAGCTTCGGCTTCGACTATGGAGTGGTGGCTTCGGAAAGCTGCGTTATAGATGTCATAGGCGCCGACTTCAAAAGCGACGTTCAACCCGGTGAAATCTACTATTTCGATGAATACAGTATTGAGCGTAGGCAGGCGGTTAAGCCTAAGCCTAAATACTGTGCCTTCGAGCATGTTTACTTGGCCAGGCCGGACTCTATAGTGAACGAAGTTCCAATATATAACACGCGGATTAGTATAGGTGAAATCCTCGCTGAGGAGCACCTAGCCGAAAATGCTGACCTTGTCCTAGGAGTTCCTGAAACCGCCATACCCTTCGCAGTGGCTTACGCTCAGAAGGCTGGAAAACCCTTCGGCCTAGGCTTCGTCCAGACGGGACGCAGAATCAGAAGCGCCATAAAGCCAACCCAGTTCGAAAGGCTTGTAGGAGTTCAGCTCAAACTTAACCCTATAAAGTCTGCCATTTCAGGCAGGCGTATAGTGCTGGTGGACGACAGCGTGGTTAGAGGAACCACCACCAAGAACACGGTGAACCTTATGCGGAACAAGATGGGAGCCCGAGAAGTCCACGTGAGAGTGGGAAGCCCCAGAATCGTAACGCCATGCCCCTACGGGACGGAGGTACCTGAAAAAGACGAGCTCATAGCAGCCCACCTGTCGCCTGGTGAAGTTAGCAAGGTGGTGGGGGCTGACAGCTTCCACTGGCTGAGCATTAAAGGCCTGGTTAAGGCTTTAGGGATTCCCAGGAAAAACCTGTGTTTAGGATGCTTCACCGGGAAGTATCCTATACCCTTCAAGGATGAGAAGTAGGGAGGTATAAGCAGTTGAAGGTAATGCTGGTTGGAGAAGCTGCGAGAGAGCATGCCATAGCTGAAGCCGTCTGCAGAAGCAGGTTTGAACCTAAACTCTACGCCGCCATGAAGCTTCGGAACCCCGGGATAATATCCCTCTGCAAACGTACTGGCGGAGAATATGTGACTGGGAAGACCACGGACCCAAGCTTCATAGTTGAGTCGGCTGAACGCTTCCACGTGGACTTTGTCTTCGTGGGGCCGGAGGAGCCTCTTTTCCACGGGATTGCCGACGCCCTGGAGGAGGCGGGCATACCTTGCATAGGCGCTAGGAGGGCTCCGGCTGAGCTTGAAATGTCTAAGGCTTTCATGCGGCGTCTCATGTGGAAGCATGGTATTCCTGGAAGGCTGAGGTTTAAGGCCTTCAGGGAAGTGGAGGACGCCGTAGCCTACATACGTGAGTACGCCGAGAGCGTAGCCCTCAAGCCTGCAAGGCAGGTTGGAGGGAAAGGAGTGAAGGTTATTGCAGACCTTCAAGCCTACCTTAGCAGGGAGAAGGCACACGTCAAGGAGCAGCACGCAAAAATCATAAGCGAAGAGCACATGAAAGGCTACACGGACATAGAGGATAGAATACTCATAGAGGAGAAGGTGGAAGGCCCGGAGTACACTCTTCAAGCCTTCACCGACGGCAGAACCGTTAAACCCTTCCCCCTAGTTCAGGACAACAAGAACGCCTTCGAAATGGATATTGGACCTGAAACAGGCGGAATGGGCTCCATAGCCGGCAGAGGAATGCTACTTCCCTTCATAACCATGCAGGAATACCGACGTTCAACCGAAATAGTTAAGGCCTGTGTTAGAGCGGTGGAAGCGGAAACAGGCTACAAGTATAAAGGCGTGGTCTCCGGCCAGATGATGCTTACAGCGGCGTGGGGGCCAACCATCATAGAGTTCTACTGCCGCTTCGGAGACCCTGAAGCCGTAAACGTACTGCCCATCCTGAAATCAGACATGGTTGAGCTATGCCAGGCCATCATAGACGAGCGTTTAAACAAGGTTAAACTCGAATTTGAAGACATTGCCACTGTGGTTAAAGGTATTGCACCTAAAGGCTACCCGGACAGGCGTGACCTAGCTAAGGGCCACCCGGTTGTCGTCGACGAAGAAGCCGTAAAGCGGAAAGGAGGCCGAGTGTACTATGCCTCCACAGACCTTCAGCCTGACGGAACCATTCTTACAGGAGGCTCAAGGCTTGTGGAAATCTTTGCTAAGGGCAAAAGCATTCCCGAGGCTGGGAGGAAGGCTGAAGCCTGTATTCCCTTTGTTAGTCTAGCTGACGGCTGGGGAGTCTTCTACCGCAGCGACATAGGCTCTGAAATCCTTTTGAAGCGTAGGATTGAGCAGGCTGAGCTTGTGAGAGGCGTTTACAAGTACAGGTTTAGGAAGGGGTTGGTGGGGAAAACCATCGAGTGGATTCCTGGTAGAGGTAAAATAGTTTTGGAGGCTTGAAAGCTTGGAGGCAAAGCTTAAGGTTGCCATAGTCGTTGGAAGCGGCACCGACACAGAGCTGTCTGAGAGAGCGGCTAAAATACTGGAGGAGCTTGGAATCTCCTATGAGATTAAGGTTCTGTCAGCCCACAGGCAGCCCAGCGAGCTTGAAGCCTACATTAAAACATGCCAGGCAGAAGTTTTCATAGCGATAGCAGGGCTGGCAGCCCACCTTCCAGGCTTCATAGCTTCCAGAACCCTTAAGCCAGTTATAGGAGTGCCAAGAAGCGTTAAGCTTGGAGGCTTAGACTCCCTCCTGTCCATAGTTCAAATGCCTAGAGGGATTCCTGTAGCCACCGTAGGCATAGACAACGCTGAAAACGCTGCCTGGCTGGCAGCCCGAATTTTAGCCTTAAAAGACGAACAGGTGTCCGCTAAACTAGTTGAAAAATCTACCTCCTATAAGTAGAAAGTAGATATAAGCTGGTAAAGGTAGATGACATAAAGGGTGAAAAGTATTCCTCCCTTCCATTTTGTAAGTCTATACTTGAACCTCATTAAAATTAGCATGGTTGAAACTACGAGGAGCATCCAAGGATAGGAAAAAGCTATGGTTGATGGTGCAACCTTTATAGGGTTTACAAGGGCTGAAATCCCTAAAATCCAGAGAATATTTAATACATCAGCTCCAAGAATGTTTCCAACGGCGATATCTCCATAGCCTTTACGAGCTGAAACAACGACTGTAAATGTTTCAGGTAGCGAAGTGCCTAAGGCTATAGCTGTAAGTCCTATAACAACTTCTGGAACGCCGAAGTAAGCAGCTATAAAAATGGCTGAATCTATTACGAGACGGCTTGAAACTATTACTCCTGCAGCCCCCAAAATGAAACATATCAAAATACGTTTAACTGAAAGTCTTCTACCTTTTCCGTCTTCTTCAACCTTTGAATTCCTCTCAGTTTTTATCAAGTAAAAATAGTAAAAAACAAGCAGAGACGCTAAAATTAAACCTTCCACCCTGCTAACTTCAGCATCAAAGGCTAAGAAGTAAGAGAAGAAAGCTACAGAAACCAGGAAAATCCCGAATTTCTTTAAAACACGTTTATCAATCAGTATGGTGGGAGCCAGAAGTGCTCCCAAAGCCAGTGCAAAGGCGTCATCAGCTACCACGGAGCCTACGGCATTCCCTAAAGCTATTTCTGGGTGACCTAGAAAAGCCGACTGAACAGACACCGCAAACTCTGGGAGCGTAGTACAGAAACCCACTATTACTATGCCTATAACCACTCTTGGCAAGGAAAGCAGGTAAGCCAATCCCACAGCTCCATCTACAAAGAAATCCGCGCTTTTAAACAGGAAAACAAAAGCTACAATAAAAATTATGAACGCTATGGCAACATCCATTTAAGTTCCCTTTTTGAAGTAAATGTTTATTAAATAGGTTTATATCTTTAATGCAATGGTGAATTATGGGGCTCGTAAAGCTTAGGCTCTCCATGTATGGGACGTTGGCGCTGATAATTGGGGCTTCAACCTTTTTCTTCTCAGTAATCATGTTGGCTGTTGGAGCCTTCAATATTTTCTTCATAGCCGCAATAGTCGTTGTATTCAACCTGCTCCAGTGGCTTTACGCCCCCAAACTTATCGAAGCCCTATACAAGGTTAAAGAGGTTAAACCCCATGAGGCCCCGAGGCTGCAGCAGATTTTCAACAGCCTCGTCCAGAGGATAGGGTTAAAGGAAAAGCCTAAACTAATGAT
>LUCC01000016.1:11819-21282 GCA_001593855.1 Candidatus Hecatellales archaeon B24
GGAAGCAGGGTTGCTGTAACCAGAGAGCTGCTTAAAACGTTGGAGGAAGAAGAGGTTGAAGCCGTGTTAGGCCACGAGCTGGGCCACCTGAAGCATAGGGACGTGCAGATTATGATGTTTGCCTCCGTGCTTCCGGCTATCTTCTACTTCCTCGGCTACTCGCTTATCCTTTCAGGGTATTTCGGAGGCTACAGGCGTGAGGGGGGAGGCGGGGTATCCTTCCTGATAGGGCTTGGAAGCCTTGCCGTATACTGGATTTTATCCTTGTTCGTGCTCGCCTTAAGCCGTTACAGGGAATACTATGCTGACAGGGCAAGCGTGTCCATTGTGGATGATGGAGCTAGGAAGCTTTCAGAGGGCCTAGCCAAAATAGTTTACCATACTGGGAAAGCCAAACGGAGGCTTAAAAGTGAGGGGGGAGCCCTAAACACCTTTAGAACGCTTTTCATTTCTGACCCTGGACGCGCCGAAAGGGACCTAACAGCACTGGGAGCCTTCGGCTTCCACCGGTACACCTCCGACCAGGCCCTAGTCCGCGAGATTCTCTCGAGGAAGCTTACCTTCGCTGACAGGCTGGCTGAAATCTTTTCAACCCACCCCAACATTGTTAAAAGGCTTAAGGTTCTTCAGGAGCTAGCTGGGAAGCCTGCCTAAGTTTTATATGGTTAAAGCAGCCCCTAAAATCCTAAAGGTGTTAGCCCGTATGATAAGCCTTGAAGAAATGAGGGAAATGGCCCGACGCTACAAGAACCCTTTAGGTGTAGTTCTCGGCTCCCATTCGGCTTTAGACGCCATGGCAGGCCTGAGAAACTTCGGAATTCAAGGTTTAATCTACACGACGAAGGGTAGAGCCCAGATATATCTTAGAGAGCCAAGGGTAGGAGTTCCAGCTGAGGAAATCGAAGACCTAGCCTACACCG
Source organism: Candidatus Hecatellales archaeon B24 (assembly GCA_001593855.1). Lineage (GTDB taxonomy): Archaea > Thermoproteota > Bathyarchaeia > Hecatellales > Hecatellaceae > B25. The sequence continues at coordinate 12,740 of LUCC01000016.1, forward strand.
TTAAACGGGACCTAGCAGTCTCCACGGACATCAAAGATTTGGCTAGGAGAAGAAGCCAGTGGAAGGAAGCCATCCTAATCCTCGACCGGTACGAGGAAATCCTTAAACCGGAAAACCTTGACGTGCTCGCAGAAATGGATGGAATTCAGATTCCGAACAGGGCTTTCTCCGTTTACGTTGGAGGTTTAGGTGCCACCCGCATCGAGAAAGAATTCCGCCTGCCTATCCTAGGCTCACGGAACCTGCTTAAAATAGAGGATAGAGAAGTTGTTGAGCGTAACTACTACTGGTATCTGGAGCAAGCCGGCATCCCCCACCCCAAAGAGTTCCGCTATGAGGTCGTCGAGGGCGGAATAAAGTTCAGCAAGCCTGTGGAGCAGCCTCTCGTGCTTAAGGTTCCCCATGCCGCTAGAAGGCTTGAAAGAGGCTTCATTTTCGCTGCTAACAGCCAGTCGCTGGAGGAAAAGGTGAAAGCTGAACTTGCCTCCGGAAGCATCCTAATGGAAGACTTGAGGGAGGGAAGAGCTGAAGAATACATTCCAGGCGTAACAGCCAACTTCAACTTCTTCTATTCACCCCTGCTGGCTGAAGAGGACTGGGGTGAAGTGGAAAAGTTTGAGCCCAAGTGGAAGCTTGCCAACGAGTTCCTGTCCATAGATGAACGGCGGGAAACCACTCACGACGGGATTTTACGCATGCTGGCATCCGAACAGCTTAAAGTGGACTGGAGCAAAACGCCTTACCCGGTGAGCTTCGAGGTTACAGCCCACTCCATGATAAGCCTTCGAGAGTCCATTCTGAGGAAGATTTATCCGCTGGCAGACAGTTTCGTGGAGGCAACGCAGAAGCTTGACCCTCCAGGGATGATAGGTGCCTACTGTGTTCAAACCCTGATAACCTTTGAAAGGCAGGTCTACGTGGATGCTGTATCCCAGGGAGTATACGATGCAGCCGGTAAAGCCCTCTACGACTTCGCCCCCAAGGTTCAAGACATGGCGGTGAGGCATGGAGGAGGAACCAACGTCCACCAGGCCATAGGCTCCCAGTATGCCAACGCCAAGTATAAGCGGCCTCTAAGTACAGGGGACAGGATAGCCCTGGAAATTGTGAGAGCCAAAAAACTCGGCAAACTTGACAAGATAGTAACCTAAATGCCTGCGTTATACCGTTGCTCTTCCACCCTTCACTTGCCTTTCTAAGGCTGCAGTGTAAGCCCGGTAGCTGGACAGGAGTTTGCCCACGGTTGACAGGAGAATAGACTCTGCCACGCGAAGCCTTCCAAGCAGCTCCCACTTCTTGGCTTCAGAGGTCTCCCTCTCCATTTCCATTATAATCTGCTTCATTTTTTCGAAGGCTTCAGTGGCATCTTTCTCGCGGATGAGAACCAGCCTTTTAAGCTCTTCAACACCCATTTTTTCAGCTTCCATGGGAGCTTCCCTCGAAACCCTATTAACTTGTATATCAGATTCCATAGATAATAAAACTCTGCCCCCGCCTCCTGGCAGCGGCGAAAAGAGATAAGGGCAGCTTAAGAATGGTATAAAGTAGCCTCTGCACGTAATAATTTAGATAGAAAGCTTTCCTAAAGCTGAAAGGTGATGGTGAACCCTTGAAAAATGTTAAGCTCAAAGGCTTCCGTCAGACCATACCGCTTGAAGAGGCTGTGGAAAAACTTGTCAGGGAAGCTTCCATACGGCCTCTGGAAGCTGAGGAAGTTCCATTGTTAGGGGCTTCTGGAAGGGTTCTTGCTGGGGATGTTTTTTCGCCTCTGAATGTTCCTCCTTTCGATAGGGCTGCCATGGACGGATACGCCGTAAAGGCAGAGGACACTCAGGGAGCCTCAGCTTCAAACCCTGTTCTCCTCAAGCTTTCAGGGGAAGCTGAAATAGGCTCTGAATACCGTGGCTCTGTAGGCCGTGGGGAAGCTGTCCAGGTTGGAACAGGCACCCCCATGCCGGAAGGCGCAAACTCCGTTTTAATGTTTGAATATTCCAGGCTTCTTGAGGATGGAAAGACGGTTGAAGCCTATAAGCCTCTAGCTCCGGGAGAAAACGTGGCTAAGGCTGGAGAAGACGTGAAGGCTGGAGAGAAAATTCTGCTGGAAGGCCGGGTTCTTCTCCCCCCAGACGTAGCTATGCTGGCGGCTATAGGCTTGAGCAGGGTTAAGGTTAGAGTTAAACCCAGGGTTGCTGTGCTGTCCGTTGGAGGCGAGCTGGTAGAACCTGAAGCCGAAGCAGCTTCCGGCAAAATCCGTGATTCTAACAGGTATTTCCTTCTTTCAGCCCTTCAAAGGCTTGGATGCACCCCTTTAGACCTTGGGATAGCCCCTGACGAGGCTGAGGAGATTGGAAGCAGGATTTCCGGGGTGATGAGGGAAGCCCACCTTTATATTCTGTGTGGAGGCTCCTCTGTTGGAGGCAGAGACGTCACTCTCGACGCCTTGAAGGGTTTAGAAGGGTTCCGCCTTCTGTTCCACGGAGTTTCCATCAGGCCTGGAAGGCCTCTGGCAGCTGGAATATTGAAGGGCAAACCTGTTATAATGCTTCCGGGATATCCAGCTGCAACCATGCTTACCTTCCATGTTTTCGCCAGGAGAATTCTAAGTTTAATGCTTGGTGTGAAGGCTGCTGGGCTTAGGGTTGAAGGAAAGCTTACGAGGCGTATAGCTTCCCAGCCTGGAATCTTAGACCTTGTCAGGGTTAAGGTTCGCAGGGGTGAAGATGGCGTAAGGCTTATCGAGCCCTTGAGAACTGCGGGGGCAGGCGTTATTTCATCCGTGGTTAAAGCCGACGGGCTGCTTCTGGTTCCGGAGCCCCTTGAAGGCTACGAGCAGGATGAAACTGTTGAGGTAGAACTCTTCCGCAGCCCGTGGGAGGGAGTGAATGGTTGAAGCGTAGGGTTTTCAGAAGGCTGGTAACCGTTGAGGAAGCCTCTAGAAGGCTGATGGAAGCCTTCAAACCCAAGCCTTTAGGCGTGGAAAGGGTTCCGCTGGAGAAGGCGTTAGGAAGGGTTCTTGCTGGGGATGTTTTTTCTCCTCTGAATGTTCCTCCTTTCGATAGGGCTGCCATGGACGGATACGCCGTAAAGGCAGAGGACACCTTCGGGGCTGGAGAAGGAAACCCTGTAAGGCTGACCTTGACAGGCCGGGTTGAAGCTGGAGAAGCGCCGAAAACCGCTGTTGGAAAAAGGGAAGCCGTAGAAGTGGCCACTGGAGCCCCGCTACCACCAGGAGCCGACGCAGTAATCCCTATCGAATACACCAGCCTTGAAGGTGGAATCGTTAAAGCCTACAGGGCTGTACATCCCGGCGAAAACGTGGCTTCAGCAGGGTCAGACCTCACAGTGGGAGAACACTCTCTCCGTGGGGGAAGCCTTCTGACACCCAGGGAAATAGGTGTTCTAGCAGCTCTGGGAATAGCGGAGGCATCCTGCTACGTTAAGCCTAAAGTTTACGTTGCCTCCACAGGGAGAGAGCTAGAAGAACCCGGCAGCCCTCTAACCTACGGCAAAATATACGACGTAAACAGTTACAGTCTGATGGCAGCCATAGCAGAGGCAGGATGCCGCCCTGTAAGTTTAGGCATAATCCCCGACGACGCTGAAAAACTTGAGGAGAAAATCTTAGAAGGCGTGAAAAAGGGCGATATGCTCCTGATTTCGGGGGGAACCTCCGCCGGGGCTGGAGACCTCCTGTACAGGGTGGCTGAAAGCCTGGGAGAAATCCTCTTCCACGGAGTTGCCATTAGACCTGGAAAGCCAACCCTAGCCGCAAAGGTTGAAGGCAAACCCGTCCTAGGCCTCCCAGGCTATCCAACTTCAGCCCTTATGGTCTTCCACAAGCTTTTCAGCCCCATTTTAAGAGCCATGGCAGGCTTACCACCAGAAGCCTTTGAAAGCATGGTGGAGGCTAAAACAGGGGAGAAAATGTTTTCAGCCCAAGGACGCAGGGACTTTACACCAGTCCATCTAGTCGAAGCTGAAGGAGGCCTCCTAGCCTTTCAGGTGGAAGGAGGCTCTGGAGCTATAACCTCACTGGCTGACGCCGACGGCTTCCTAGAAATCCCTGAAAACCAGACGATTCTGGATGCTGGAGAACCTGTTAAAGTCAGGCTTTTCAGCATTAAACTGATGATTCCACACCTGGTAGTTGCTGGCAGCCCATGTCTTGGACTGGAAGCCCTCCTGAAGCTTCTGAAGAGAAAAAAGCCTTGGATAAACTTCAAAACAGTTGCCACTCTCCCCATGGGGGAGCTGTCAGCTCTAAAGAGGGGATTAGCCGACCTGGCCAGCCTACACCTGTACGACTTGGAAGAGAAGCAGTATAACATTCCCTTCATTAAACGTTACGGACTTGAGGGGAAAACAGCCTTATACAGGGGCTACCTCCGCAAGGTAGGCTTCCTCCTTCCTAAAGGAAACCCTAAAGGCTTCAGAGGAATTGAAGACCTGCTAAGGCCTGACATAACCTTTGTAAATCTTAGCAGAAAATTCGGGGTGAGAAACCTTTTAGACATGCAGTTAGAGAAGCTTGCTGGCGAGAAAGGGTTGAAGCCTGAAGAATTGGCTTTGAAAATTAAAGGGTACAGCTGGGAGGCTAGATCCCCCCAAGCAGTAGTTTCCATTATTCTCCATGGGAAAGCTGACGTAGGCCTAGGAGCGGAAGCCGTGGCAGGACTTCACGGGTTAGGCTTTATTCCTTTAGCCGTGGAAAACTGCGATTTCGCTGTAAGGCTTGACAGGGTTGAAAAGCCAGCTGTTAAAGCCTTCCTTGAAATTCTTTCGTCAGAAGAGCTTAAGGAAGCCCTGAAAAAAGTGAGAGGACTTCAACCTACTCCTCAAACAGGGGAAAGAGTCTGCTAGCCCTAACAGAGGGAAAGGTTTCCCTTAAAACACCCTTAAAGTTACCAACACTGCCAAGGCGAGCATGAGAATGCCGTAGAAGAATCTTAGTTTTTCCCTGCCAGCTTTTAAAGAGATTTTGGCGCCTAGTATTCCACCGATTAGACAGGCTATTCCAATCGAAGTTGCAGCCAGCCAGTCAACTTCTCTGGCCGCTGCCAGATGCCCCATGAGGCCGAAAAGAGCTGTTAGGAAAACCATGCCTGAAGAGGTGCCGACAGCGATCTCCATGGGAACCCCGCATAGCAAAACCATTATTGGAACCTTAAATACCCCTCCAGTAACTCCAACCATTCCAGCAAAGAATCCTATAAAACCCGTCATAGCGCAAGCTAGAGGAATGTTAACCACGTAATTTTCGTTTTTAAACTTTCTTCTCCACGTAAACCTTCCACTTTTAAACCCTCCCCTTTTAAGCGGCTTAACCATGAGCACTCCTGCAAGTAAAACGATGGCGACCAGCGACAAATTTAAGAAATACTCGTCAAAAAAGTTCGCGTAGTATCCTCCGATAAAGGCCATTACGTCTGTCGGAGGATCTATAATAGCAGCCAGCTTCCAGTCGAACTTTCCGCTCTTGAAAAAAATCGTGAAGGCAGACAAGGACGCTAAAGTTATCGCGAACAAGCTTACAACGCTAGCAGCCTTAATAGGGTAACCTCCTAAAACCAGCAGAGGAACGTAAACCAGCCCTCCACCCAAACCAAACATAGAAAAAACAGAGGAAATCACAAAGAAGAAAATCGCGTAAACGAAAATATACGAGATAATCATTACAAAGATACTTTCCTTGCAAGAAGGATATAAGCTTAAACCCCTCTTAATCCTTCATCGGAAGCGTGCAGGAAAGCCCTAGAGAGCTGGGGAGAACCGCAGCCTAACCCTTAAACAGAAGAAAGAATTCTCTAGCTTCTAGCATGGTGGAAAACGGTTTTAAGCCTACCATAAAAGACTTTCAAGTTTAAGGCCAGATGGACTGCTGCCAGAACTATGAAGGTTAGGGCAATATAAAAGTGTAAATTGAAGACAGGCGCCCTGAAACCTTGACCGAAGGAGGCTTGACGGAGAAAATAGAGTTTTAAGCCTGTAAAGCCCGCTATGGCTAACAGCACAATTAAGGCAAAGTCGACGCAGACCATTAACGTTAAAAGACGTTTCCCCCTCAGAGTCTTACCCCTCCGCTTTTCGCGGGGATTCTCAGAAAAGGATTTAAGTTTTCCGTGAGACCATGTTTCAGGCGATTATAAAGGGTAAACTTAAATTTTTCCGGGCAAAGTTTTTAAACAGCTTTAATTATTGAGCGAAGAAAGTAAAGGCTGAGGCTGGTTGCACCCATGGGTGAAGTGTTAAACAGGGTTCTGCTGGTAAAGGTTGGAGGCAGGCTTGTGAGGGAGGGAGGCGTTCCAGAAGCAGTCCTCGAAGACCTGAAAGAGCTTTGCAAGGACAGAAGCCTGGTTTTCGTTCATGGAGGCGCTGACATAGTTACAGAGGTTGCTGAGCGTATGGGTAAAAAGCAGAAGTTCATCGTTTCACCCGACGGAATGCGAAGCCGCTACACGGACAGGGAAACCATGGAAATCTACGCTATGGTGATGGCGGGGAAAATAAACAAGCAGCTGGTAGCCTCCTTCCAAGCGAAAGGCATGAAGGCCGTAGGGTTAAGCGGAGCCGACGGAATGCTGCTTAAAGCCGAAAGAAAAAAGAAGCTTGTAATCCTAGATGAACGCGGGAGAAAAGTCGCCATAGACGGAGGCTACACGGGTAGAATCCGCGAGGTCAACGGAAGCCTGCTTCTCAACCTTTTAAGGGAGAACTACGTTCCCGTGGTAGCCCCTATAGCCATAGACGACGAATACAACCTGGTGAATGTTGACAGCGACAGGGCTGCAGCCTACCTGGCAGGAGCCTTGAAGGCCAGCTGCATAGTGTACTGCACAGATGTGGAAGGCGTGATCCTAGACGGGAAACGCGTTGAGAAGCTCACCGTCTTCGAGGCTGAGGAGGAGCTTCCGAGAATAGGCCATGGGATGAAGCGTAAAGTGTATGCGGCGCTTGAAGCCTTGAACATGGGTGTAGGAGAGGTTATAATCACTTATGGGCTGGGAGAAAAACCTGTAAGCTCAGCCCTAAAGGGCAAGGTGGGAACCCTAATTGTCCCTTAACCGTGAAGAAGTTATCAAGCTTGAAAACAAATGGATAGCCCCTGTCTTCCACAGGCGTCCAGTGGTTGCAGTTCGGGGCAGAGACGCCATCCTGTGGGATGCCAACGGCAAACAGTACGTGGACTGCATGGCAGGGTATGGAGCAGCCTTCCTAGGCCACTGCAACCCAAAAGTTGTTGAAGCTGTGAAAGCTCAAGCTGAAAAGCTTCTGGCATGCCACGGCTCAATCTACGCTGAAGCCAGAGCAGAACTTTTGAAGCAGATAGAGCGTATAGCACCTAAGGGGCTTAGAAAAATTTTCCTTTCAAACAGCGGGACGGAAGCTGTTGAACTCGCTTTTAAGGCTGCCAGAAAATACACTGGGAAACGGGAAATTATCGCCATGATGAGGGGTTTCCACGGTAAAACTTTAGGAGCCCTCTCCGCCACTTGGAATCCGAAATATCGGGCTCCCTTTGAGCCTCTGCTTCCAGGAGTCAAATTTGTTCCCTACGGGAAGGCTGAAAAGGTTAGGGAGGCTGTAACCCCTGACACGGCAGCCATAATTGTTGAACCTGTTCAGGGTGAAGGAGGAATCTACGTGGCTCCTGAAGGCTACTTGGAAGAGCTTAGGGAAATCTGCGACCAGCATGGCATAATACTGATTTTCGACGAAATCCAGACGGGGTTCGGCAGAACTGGAAGGCTTTTCGCCTACGAGCACTGGAACGTTCTGCCCGACATCCTCTGCCTTGCCAAGGCTGCTGGAAGCGGGGTTCCGATAGGCGTAACGCTGACCCCAGACGAAGTTCTCGGAGGCTTCTCCATAGGTGAGCATTCAAGCACTTTCAGCGGTAACCCTCTGGCATGTGCCGCCGCAGCGGCCACCATAGAAGTACTGGTAGAGGGAAGGCTTTGGGAGAAAGCTGAAGCCTTAGGAAGCCTGTTTAAAGGGCTTCTGTCCAGAATGGCTGAGAAATACCGGGTGGTAAGGGAGGTTCGGGGTTTAGGTTTAATGCTTGGCGTCGAATACCGCTTCGATATTCTCGACGTTCTAAACGGCCTGCTTGAAAGAGGTGTAATCACGCTGAGTTCTGGCACGAGAATCCTAAGGTTTCTACCTCCCGTATCCATAACCGAAGCCCAAATAGAATACGTGGTTGAGAAGCTTGAGGAATGCACTAGGCTGCTAGAGGAGGGGAAAATGAAGAGTTGAAAAATGGGAAATGGAAAGCTCAACTTCAAGTAAACGGGGAAACCATGCCTTTAAACCCCTTCGTAAGCCAGATGGTAGCCTCCATCATCCTTGGAATGGTTTCACCCCTGAAAGGACTGCCTGAAAACGTTGAAACCATAACTGTGACCGTGAAAAAGCTAAAGGAATAAGTCTTTGTCTCTAGGCCTGATAAGCTGTCTTCCGCCGGGCTTACGGCTTACCTCATACTTGTAGCCTCGAATTACCGCTATGGGTATCCCCTCGTCTGCTTCCCCCATAACCAGCTC
>LUCC01000017.1 GCA_001593855.1 Candidatus Hecatellales archaeon B24
GAAGCCCATCCAAGGCTAAAAACCCCCGCTGCTGGCAGCCTGCTTAACCCTCCAAACGGCTAACACAGCCCAACCCCAAAATAAAAATAAGCAAAACATCGATTCACCCAACCCAAAGTCAAAACAAAAGCCTTTAAGTTGGCGGTGCCTACCTGCGAATCTAAAAGTTTAAGTAGTAGATTTTCCAAGTTGCAAACGGTCTAGAAGCCGGAGGTTTCAGCATGGCTCCAGCGGCTTTGAGGTTTGAAGAGGAAGAATGGTCTGAAGAAGGAGAGGAGTTAGAGGAAGGCTGGGAAGAGGAAGAATGGGAGGAAGAAGAGGAGTGGGCTGAAGAGGAGGAATGGTGAGAAGCCTTCTCTAAAATTTTCAACTCTTCCTTCCACCGTGGAAGACCGAATTTTTTCTTCCTCATTTTAAAGGTGTAAAACTTGGCGAGAGTTGCCGTTATCGACAGGGACAGATGCCGCCCCAAAGACTGCGACAAAATATGCTACCGCTTCTGCCCCATGGTAAGAAGCAGGATTGAAGCTGTAAAATTCGAGAAGCCGGATGGAAAACCCGTCATCATCGAAGCCCTATGCACGGGCTGCGGGATATGCGTTAAAAAATGTCCTTTCAAGGCTTTAGAAATTGTGAATCTCCCGGACGAGCTGGAAGAGGAATGCAGCCACCGGTATGGGGTTAACGCCTTCAAGCTTTACAGGCTTCCCACCCCCATGCCCGGCACGGTTTTAGGCCTGCTAGGGAAAAACGGGACAGGTAAGTCTACAGCCCTGCAAATTTTGGCGGGGGAAATTAAGCCGAACCTTGGAAGGCTGGAAACCCCTCCAGACTGGAGTGAGATTGCCAAGCACTTCCGGGGCTCCGTCCTCTACGACTACTTCTCAAGGCTTGGAGAGGGCAGACTTAAAGTGGTCCATAAGCCCCAGTATATCACAGATATTCCGAGGCTTGTGAAGGGTACGGTTAGAGAAGTTTTAGGGAGAGCTGACGAGAGGGGCCTGATGGGCTGGGCTGTGGAAGCCTTAGAGCTTGGAGAGGTTTTGGACAGGCCTGTGGAGGTTCTGTCGGGAGGTGAATGTCAGAGGCTGGCGGTGGCGGCAGCCCTCTGCAGGGAGGGCGACGTATACCTGTTTGACGAGCCTTCAAGCTACCTGGATGTTAGGCAGAGGCTTAACGTGGCTAAGGCTGTTAGAAGCCTTACGGCTGAAGGGAAAACGGTGCTTGTAGCCGAGCATGATATAGCCATGCTGGACTACCTCTCAGACAACGTATGCCTAATCTATGGTTCACCCAGCATCTACGGGATAGTCTCCCTCCCCTACGGTGTAAGAACAGGCATAAACATTTACTTGGAAGGCTATCTTCCCAGCGACAACGTGAGGTTCAGAAGGGAGCCCATAAGATTCCACGTTAAGCCTCCAACCTCAGCCAGAGAATACGAGACACCTCTCTTCCAGTGGACAGAGCTTGAGAAACATTATGAGGGCTTCAGCCTGAAGGTTAAAGCCGGGGTTCTCCACGCAGGCGAGGTTATAGGGGTCCTAGGCCCCAACGGGATAGGTAAAACCACCTTCGTAAGGCTTCTAACTGGTGGAGAAAAGCCTGATGGAGGAGAATTTCTAGTGGCACCTGAGGAGTCTTCCGTAAGCTACAAGCCCCAATACGTTTCAGCGGAGTATTCTGGAACCGTAGCCGAATACCTGAAAGAGGCGGCTGAAGCAGAGTTCCAGTCTGAAAGGTTTAAAGCCGAAATTCTAGGGCCCCTCGGCTTGGTGAAGCTGCTGGATAGGAAGGTTGAAGAGCTGAGTGGAGGAGAGCTTCAGAAGGCTGCCATCGCGGCGTGCCTTGCAAGGAAGGCAGCGGTCTACGTTCTCGACGAGCCCAGCGCTTTCTTGGACGTTGAGGAGAGGCTGGCTGTTGCAAGGGTTATCAGGAAGAACGTGGAGACGCTCAGCTCTGCAGCCCTCGTAGTCGAGCATGACATTGTAGTTCAGGATTTCATAGCTAACAGGCTTATGGTTTTCCTTGGGGAGCCTGGAAGGCAGGGTGAAGCCAGCCAGCCCCTACAGCTCAGGGAAGGCATGAACAGGTTTCTGGCAGACCTTAAAATAACCTTCCGAAGAGACCCTCAGACAGGGAGGCCTAGGGTGAACAAGGAAGGCTCGAAGCTTGACAGGTACCAGAAGGAAATAGGAGAATACTACTATATTCCAGCTAAAGAAAAGGTTTAGGGGGCTTAACGTCTCCCGGCTGCTGTTTTCCGCGTTATCGGCATGGATAGGAGGCCTTGGCTTTCAGCTTCAACTATTTTTCCTCCAGGACAGAGCCCGTAGCATTCCCTGCATGAAGGGCATTCGTAGGGGGCTACTTCAGGAACAAAGGCTATCTGTCTTTCCGTCCCCCTCCCAACGAAGCTTACAGCGTTAGCCTTCTTCACCTCGGCGCAGTAGCGAACGCAAAGGCCGCATAGAATGCAGGCTGTGGGCTCCGTTTGGAAGCGGCTTTCCTTAACCCCGTATTTCTCAGCTAGGTCGCGTAGGGGTCCGCTGGCAGGTGCTAGGGGAAGCATCAGCTCCAGCAGGATTTTACGCATCCTCCTAATCTTCTCCGTGTCCGTTTTAACCTTCAAGCCTTCCTCCACAGGGTAGACGCAGGAGACCACGTACCTAGTTCTACCGTTCTTGGTAGCCTCCACAAGGCAGATTCTACATGCCCCATAGGGTTCAAGCTGCTCGTTATAGCATAGGGTTGGAATTTCTATTCCTGCCTTCTTAGCTGCCTGAAGAACAGTCATGCCTTCCTCGGCTTCAACGGTTTTACCGTCTATTTCAAGCGTGATTTTCCTGCCCATCATTTCTTCACCTCTCCCTTCTTTTTCACCCGTTTAGCCTTTATGCCATAGCGGGCTGGAGGCGGGGTTGGAGGCGAAAACTTTTCCACAGAGTCGAAGGGGCAAACCTGGAAGCACACTCCACATCTTATGCATTTCTCCTGGTCTATCACGTGGACTATGTCTTTTTCGCCTGAGATGGCTTTCACCGGGCAGTTTCGCATGCATATGAAGCAGGCCTGGCATTTCTCAGGGTCAATATAGTAGGCTGTTAAGGCCTTGCACACTTTGGCGGGGCATTGCCTGTCCAGTATGTGGGCTTCATATTCTTCTCTGAAGTAGTTTATGGATGTGGCGATGGGGTTGGCGGCTGTGGTTCCGAGGGCGCAGAGGGATGCTGTCTGAAGCAGCTCGCACAGGTCTTCCAGGGTTTGAATGTCTTCAGCTCTGCCCTGTCCTCCGCAGATCCTGTTCAGTATGGTTAGGGCTTGCTTTAGGCCTTCCCTACATGGAACGCATTTCCCACAGGACTCCTGGGATAGGAAGTCGATGTAGTAGCGGGTTACGTCGACGATGCAGGTGTCTTCATCCATGACTATCATCCCGCCGGAGCCCATCATGGAGCCGACCTTGGTAAGCTCGTCGAAGTCCACAGGCAAGTCCAAGTATTTCTCGGGGATGAAGCCTCCTGAGGGGCCTCCTGTCTGAACGGCCTTAAACTTTTTACCGCCTCTGATGCCGCCTCCAATCTTGTAGATTAGGTCTCTCAGGGTTATCCCCATGGGAACCTCCACAAGCCCTGTGTTGTTCACCTTCCCGACCAGCGAGAAGATTTTCGTTCCGCTGCTTCCAGGAGTTCCTATGCCTTTGAACCATTCTGCCCCCTTCAAAATTATAAGCGGAACGTTAGCCCATGTTTCCACGTTGTTAAGGCAGCTTGGCTTATCCCATATTCCCCTCACAGCCGTATGAATATATTTGGGTCTGGGCTCTCCAACCCTGCCCTCGATGGCGGACATGAGTGCGCTTGATTCTCCTGAAACGAAAGCTCCGGCACCCCTGTGGATTCTAACCTTGAAGCTGAAGCCTGTTCCAAGGAGGTTCTCGCCTAGGAAGCCGTATTCTTCAGCCTGCTTTATGGCTTTGGTAATGTTTTCCACGGCTGTAGGATACTCCTCACGGACGTAAATGAAGCCTTCCCTGGCTCCTATGGCGTATGCTCCTATTATTAGGCCTTCAAGAACGCTGTGCGGGTTTCCCTCCATGAGGGTTCTGTCCATGAAGGCTCCTGGGTCTCCCTCGTCACAGTTGACGATAACATATTTAGGTTCCCCAGGGGCGTTCCGTGTTGTCTCCCATTTTCTCCCAGCAGGGAAGCCTCCGCCACCGCGCCCCCTAAGATTTGCCTTTTTAACTTCCTCTATCACCTGTTCAGGCGTCATCTGGGTTAAAGCTTTAGCCAGCGCGCTGTAGCCTCCAAGCGCGATATAGTCCTCGATTTTCTTGGGGTCTATTCTGGCATTTGCCTCCAGAAGCAGTCTAACCTGATGCTTGTAGAAGGGCACCTCTTCCAGTTTCTGAATTTTCTCGCCTGTAACAGGGTCTGTGTAGAACAGTTTCTCCACGGCTTCCCCTTTAAGAACGGTTTTCGAAACGATTTCGGAGGCGTCTTCAGGCTTAACCTTGAAGTAGGGTATTTCGCCTGGGTATATTATCAGCCTCGGCCCAAGCTCGCAGAACCCCATGCATCCTGTCTCCTTGATTTCCACTTTTCCCTCCAGCCCATGCTTTTTAAGCTCCTCCCTCAAGGCTTCCACAACTTTTCCAGCTCCAAGCGCGCTGCAACCTGTGCTGACGCACACGGCTATGATAGGCTTGTCCGGCTTTCTCTCAGCGAGGATTTCCCTTCTAATTTTCTCCAAGTCTTCAGGAGACCTAACCTTCGCCATATTCTGCCCTCCTACTCGTATTTTGAGAGGATTTTCTCTAGGTCACCCGGCTTCACGCCTCCATAGTACTCGTTGTCAACTACGACGACGGGGCCTAGGGCGCAGCATCCAAGGCAGTTCACTCTTTCAAGGGTGAACCTTCCATCAGGGGTTACTTCACCGTCTTTTACGCCCAGAAGCCTTTCAGCAGCTTCCATCACCTGGGCTCCTCCACGCACGTGGCAGGCGGTTCCAAGGCAGATTCTAAGCCTGTGGCGGCCTTGAGGTGTGAGGCTGAAAGCCTTGTAGAAGGTGGCAATCTGGTAGATTCGTGAAAGCGGTATTCCCAGCCTCTCCGAAACCCAGATTAGAGACGGCTTTGAAATCCACCGGTATCGGGCTTGGATGTCGAGAAGTATTTGGATTAGGGCTTCCGGCTTTCCATCGTACTTGTCAACTATTTTGTCTATGTCCCGGAGTTCTCGAACTATCTCCTTTAAGGCTTCCTCCCTGCGCCTTATGCGTTTGAGGGCTTCAGCATGGCGTAGGGCTTCCTCCTCCAGCCTTTTCAGCTCCATGCTTAGGAGGGGTTTGTCCAGCCCCAGCGAGTAGTATTCGCTTAAAAGCTCCAAGCCTCTCAGCAGAATTTCGGTTTTGCTTAAGCCCGCGTCCTCCTGGATTTGGCTTAAAAGTTTACGCTGCTCCTCCGTAAGCCTTACCCCCACAAAATACTGTTTTTCCTTCCGCTTTTTCCGCTCCATGGTTTATATGTTTAACCGTTAAACAAGTTTAAAGTTTTCCCCCGCCTCAAAGTAGCTTTTAATAGGTTCAAGAAGCATAATTTATCCTACCAACCGTGAAGGTTTGGAGGGGAAGCCCCCATGGTTAAGGCTAAAGTTAAGGTTGGAGTCGTCGGTTACGGCATGATTGGTTGCAGATGTGCTGACGCTGTCTCTCTTCAGCCTGACATGAAGCTTGTGGGAGTAGCAGACGCCGTGGTGGACTACAGGATTAAGGCAGCCTACGAGAAAGGCTACGAAGTCTATGCTTCACCCCCTGAAAGGCTTGACGAAATGTCTAGGGCCCGGATAACGCTTGCAGGAACCCTAGACGACCTTCTAAAGGCTGTAGACGTGGTGATAGACGCAACTCCAGCCGGAATAGGAGCGAGAATGAAAGCCGTATACGAGAAGGCAGGAGTTAAAGCCATCTTCCAGGGTGGAGAAAAACACGAGATGGCCGGGCACTCCTTCGTGGCTGAAATGAACTATGAAACCGCCTTGGGAAGACAGTTCACCAGGGTGGTATCCTGCAACACCACGGGAATATGCAGGGTTCTGGGAAGCCTTCACAAGGCTGGACTCGTGGAGCGGGCTTGGGCTGTACTTGCCAGAAGGACAACCGACCCCTGGAAAGCCCATTCCAGGGCAACCTTGGAAACCATGGTTCCTGAAACCCATATTCCAAGCCATCAAGGGCCTGACGCGCAAACGGTTATTCCAGACCTTCCAATAACCACCATCGCTGCTAAGGGGCCATACACCATAAGTCACATGCACTTCGCCATCGTGAAGGCTCCGAGAAACATTTCAAAGGAAGAGGTTTTAACGGTTCTAGACAAGGCGAGGAGGGTTTGCTTCGTTGACACTGCTGACGGGCTTGTAGACCTCGCCTCCGTTATGGTTCTCATGAAAATGCTTGGGAGACCCATGGGAGACATGTGGGAGGTAGCCGTCTGGAGGGATATTCTTGCAACCAAAAACGACGAAATATACTTGGTCTACCAGGTGCATAACCTCGCCATCGTGGTGCCTGAAAACGTGGACGCCATAAGGGCTTTAACCGAGCTTGAATCTAACCCTGCAAAGTCCATGGACCTAACTGACAAGGCTATGGGAATTAAGGAACGCTTCTTCTCGAGAATCGAAGGCTGAAGGACGGCTTTCCCTGCCTGGAAGGCTTTCCTTTCTAAACGGGATTTGGGGGGAACGGTGTGAAACAGTTATATCTGACTCTTGAGGACGTAAACGTTTCAGGCCGAACCGTTCTCGTCAGGGTTGACATTAACTCCCCCATCGACCCTGATACGGGGAAGGTTCAAAGCGACACGAGGATAAGGCTTCACGCCAAAACCTTGAAGGAGCTTGCAGACCATAAAGCCAAAGTCGTAGTTTTAGCTCATCAGGGAAGGAAAGGGGACCCCGACTTTGTCCCCCTGAAAAGCCATGCTGAAACTTTGGAGAAGGTTTTAGGCAGACCGGTGAAGTACGTGGACGACGTGGCGGGAGAGAAAGCCGTTAAAGCCGTGAAGGAGCTTAAGCCGGGAGAAATCTTGCTCCTTGAAAACGTGAGATTCCACCCTGACGAAACAGTGAATCGAAGCTCTGAAGAGCATGCTCAAAGCCAGCTTGTGAAGAGTTTAGCCGCCCTGGCAGACCTCTTCGTTTTGGACGGCTTCTCGGTGGCGCATAGAAGTCATGCTTCGGTTGTAGGCTTCACCCATCTGCTTCCAAGCGTGGCTGGAAGGGTTATGGAAGCGGAGCTCAGCGTCATGGACAAGATTACCAAGGAGGTTAAGAAGCCTTTCCTGTGCCTTCTAGGAGGCTCGAAGGTTGAGAAAGGCTCGGAATTCGTTGAGTTTCTGCTGTCTAAAAATGTAGACCTGATATTGACTGGAGGGCTCGCCGGAAACCTTCTTCTCTACGCTCGCGGAGTAAACCTTGGAGAGGCTAACCTAGAAGTCTTAAAAAGGAAGAGGCTTCTGGAGCACGCTGAAAGAATGGGAGAGGTTCTGGAGCGGAACCCCGGCAAGGTTAAGGTTCCCGTTGACGTAGCCGTTAAAGCGGATGATGGAAGACGTGTGGAGCTGAAGGTTTCAGAGCTTCCCTCCGAACATCTCATCTGCGACATAGGCTCCGAAACCATAAGCCTGTACGTGGAGGCTGTTCGAAAGGCTGAAACCATTTTTGTAACAGGTCCCATGGGCATATACGAAGAGGAAGCCTTTTCCAAGGGAACCTTCGAAGTTTTCAAGGCTATAGCCGACTCCAACGCCTTCTCCGTAGCCAGCGGAGGCCACACGGTTTCAGCTTTAAGACAGTTCGACCTAGCTGGAAAGTTCACTTACACCAGCATTGCTGGAGGGGCTTTCCTAGAACATATGATGGGTAAAAGGCTTCCGGGGGTTGAAGGCCTTAAGGCTGCTGCCGAAAGGTGGAGGAAGGCTTAACCGCCCGAACAATCAGGATGGAGCCGGTTTCCCCTATTCCAACCCCACGCCTCCTTAGAAATCTTTCAACCCTCAAAGTTTTAGGGTGAAATACCACGGAGCAGGTTTCCTCAAGCCTGAAGGAGAACCTTTCAACCTCAACTCTTAAGCCAGCTAAACTGCGGTATTTAATGTTCTTGTAGGCTGAGGAAGGCTTCCTTTTGGCCTTAAGCCTCCGGTAGAGGTTCCAAGGGTTAACCCTGTTATGAACTCCAAGGATGAGGCTTCCTCCAGCCTTAAGCACTCTGAAAGCTTCCTTCAAAGCTTCGTCCCCGCAGGGCAGAAACTCTAAAACCGTGAACATGAGGACGGAATCGCAGAGGTTAGACCTGAAAGGCAGATGGCAGCCGTCCGCTAAAACCACGTCTAAACCCTTAGCTGAAGCCGCTGAAGCCATACCTAAAGCGTAGTCCACCCCCATAATTCTCCAGCCTAGCCCTTTGAAAACCTCAGAGAACAGGCCTGTCCCGCATCCCACGTCGAGAAGTAGCCCAGGCTTAAGTTTTCCCGCCACTCGTTTGAGGGCTTCAGTCTCAGTCTCATATATTAGAGGTCCAGCTCCCCTTCTAAACCATTCATCGTAGTCTTCAGCCATCCGGCTCCAGTCTTCCCTCCGGTTTGCCAAAACTTTTCAAATTCTTATTTTCCTCGGATGTGGATTAATGTTTAGGAGGCTTTCAGGATGGTTGTGGTGGTTGAACTTTCCGTGGTTCCCCTTGGTTTAGGTCCCAGCGTAAGCAGGCTTATAGCTGAAGGGATAAAGGAGCTTGAAAGGCGTGGCGTGAAGTATCAGCTTACACCCATGTCAACGGTTTACGAGGCATCCTCCGTGGAGGAAGCTTTTGAAGCGGCTAAAGCAGTTCACGAAGCCATTTTCAAGGCTGGAGCGGTAAGACTTGTGACAACGGTTAAAGTGGACGACCGAAGAGATGTGGAGCGTAAACGCATGGAGGAAAAAGTCGAAGCAGTACGGAAAATCCTAGGAGAAAGCTGAAATCTCCACAGTTTTTCCTGAAAATGAATATGGTTTTCAGCCTTCAAGCTTCTTTAGGGCTTGCAGAACCTCGAGGATTTCGCTTCTGGAAGTAAGCCCTACGCTTGCTGAGCTGGCGTACCTGTAAACGTATTCCAAGGCTTCTAGAGGCTTAATTTTCCCCGCTGCAAGAGGCTTTATGGCTATGATGCTGGCAGGGGTTTCCTCTAGGGCTTTAAGGCTTAGCTCAGGCTTCGGCTCCATGTAGAGGCCAAGCCTGTTCAAGGGTGCCAAGTAGGCTTCAACCGTTCCAAGCCTGTCCAGTACAGGTATGGTTCTCCCGGGCAGATGGGTTGCAGCCGCTGGAGCTGCCCCTAACCGCTTCACCATTTCCAAGCATTCTTTAATCTTCGGAAGGTTTAAGCTGTCGGCAATCTCGGCGTGGACGGCTACCAGCTGAGGGTTAAACTTTTCGACGAGCTTAAGGTTACGTTTGAAGTTTCCGTAGATGGAGGCTGCCAGGTAAAAGTCCAGTTTCACTTCTTCCAAAGCCTTAACGGTGGGCTCCGTTACCACCAGCTGGAGTGCTTTAATTCCAAGCTCGTAGGCTTCCCTGTAAATCTCCGCGATGTTCTCAGGCTTCAGGTAGAACTGCCTGTAGTATTCAAGGGATTTGTAGCCGAACTGGCCTGCTGCCAGGAAGGGTGAAGTTCCCAGCATGAGTTTTGGAAGCTTCAAGCTTCCTCCTCAGCCTCAATTCTTGACAGTTCGGCTTCGGCTTCCCTTTTAACCCTGCCAAGCATGCCATCATACTCTCCGCTTAACGTTTTCTTTCTGTCGGCGAAAATGTGGAATACGATTTGGTAGCGTGACAGGGTCCGGTAGGAGGCGTCTGAAAACTCTTTGAGGCTTACGGCTTTTCCCTTCTCCTCATCCACTATCATAGGCGCCTCCAGAAGGCTTAGAAGGTTAGTAAGATCTACACCTATAGGCCTAATTTCAGCTCTGTAGTCGACCCTGAGGCGTACGTCCCGGCATGACTCCTCAAGGCTTCTCTTAAGCTTTTCCAGTTCAGCCTCCCTGCGGCTTACGGTTCGAAGGGAAAGCCTATGCTCGTATATGGTGGCGTAACGCTTACGCCTGTCCAGTAGGTCTCTGAAAATCTGGTAGGCTTCCTCATACCGGTCTCCGCCTTTAAGATTTCTCTTGTGTTTAACTTCAACTATCAGCGTTAGGTCGTCGTAGTTTAGCAGTTCATCAGGGCTGGAAACTATGCTTCTAAGCAGCTCCGGCATGAGTGAGAGAGCATCGTATATCATAAACTCGAAAATCCTAGATGTGCGATGATAGTAGACGTTGGCGTACATGTGCTGGAGTGCGATGAAGCTGTCCAATAGCGCTCCAACCGCAGGCCTTGAAATAAGCAGCCTCCAGTCTTTAACCCTGAACCCGTCTATTATACGTTCATGGTCTACCGAGCCATACTCCAGCGTTCCAGCATGGTAGGAGTCCCTGTTCAAATAGTCAAGCTTATCCACATCGTAAGGGCCGTCCACTATCTCGTGGAGGAAAGGCGGAGCCCGGCTTCTGCTCCGCATAACCTCTAAGACATCTTCAACGCTCATGTGGTTTCCTATCACCGAGGCAAGCTTCTCTGAAACTATGCGGACCCCCATCTCCTCATGGTTGAACCTTAAACTGGAATCTTTAAGTTTAACCGCCAGCTCGTTGCAGGCGTCCTCAAAGGTGTGGCAGAAGGGTGCATGGCCTACGTCGTGGAGGAGGGCTGCCAGCCTTAAAGCCTGAATAATCTGAACATACGATTTCCCATCCCACCAAGGGTTTCCAGTTGCCCCGTCAAGCCTGTTAAGTCCGTCTACCTCCCCAACAGGGATGCAGGGCTCACCGTAGAGGGGGTGAACGTTAAGGTTGAAGCTTGGAGCCTGCCTCCTAAGTATGCGTATCAGAGCTCGATGGGCTAGGTACATCACGCCCAGCGCGTGGGCTTTCCTCGTATGGGTTGAGCTGGGGTAAACCTGGTGGGTTGCATAGGTCTGATACAGCCTGTCAAGCCTTTGAAATTCAGGTCTGTCTATAACCTCGTTTTCTAGGAGGGTTATGTAGACGTAGCCGTAGATGGGGTCGCGGATTTCACGTTTAAACCTGAAGCCTTCGAGGCTTAAGTCTCCGCGGGGGAAGAGCTTGGAGTTCTCCATTTTCCTCCACCATGGAGAGTTTGCCTGGATAAACGTTAAAGTCTTCCTCTTAAGACCGGTCTTCAGCTTC
>LUCC01000018.1 GCA_001593855.1 Candidatus Hecatellales archaeon B24
ATGGAGTGGCAGAAGCCCTTCGTAAGCTGGGTTGGCTTCAGCGTGGTAGCCTCCTACGGTCCTCCTGAAACCCTGCCAGCCGGAAAAGCCGCTGAGCTGGCGTCCAAAGCCAAAGCTGAAAACGTGAAGCTGATAATCGACAACCTTCAAAGCGGAACAGGCTTCGGCGCATCTCTCTCATCTGAGACGGGAGCAGTCCACGTGGTTCTCACAAACTTCCCCGGGGCAATTCCCGGAACTGAAAGCCTGCCTAAACTCTTGAAGTATAATGCTGAAAGACTTTTCAAGGCTGTCGAGCAGGCGAAGTACACCGAGGACCTGAGAAGCCAGATAAGCAGCCTTGAAGGACAGCTCACCGTCTTCGAGGTGGCAACCATCATCCTAGCGGCGGTAGCGGTGATTGAGGGAGTATTTCTCTATGCGAGAAAAAGATAGAAGAGTCCTAAAGGAGATAGCAGACAAAATCAGGGATTTCCACGGGCACTTCGGCCCCTTCGCTGCTTTAGGGGTTAGGCTTGGATGGACTGGAATGGAAAGGCTTAGAGCCAGGCGTGGAGATGAAGGACTTAAGGTAAGCCTGTCCCTGAACGTTATGAAGCCTCCTACCACCTGCATTATCGACGGAATCCAGGTTTCCACCGGGTGCACCATAGGTAATGGAAGGCTTAAGGTTAAGCTTGGAAGGGCTGTAGCAGCCAGTTTTAAGTTAAAGGGAAAACGGGCGGTTAGGCTTAAAGTTTCCACCCGGTTTATAAGGTGGATGAGGAAGAGGCTTGAGGAGGGTGAACCCTTAGAGAAAGTAGCCTACGATGTCCTAGCGGCGGAACCTAAGAGAATCTTCGCTAGATAGTTTTTCAGCCGTTTCAAGGAGGCTCTATGGTTGCATGCCTAGACTTCATTTCCTCCTCGCTTATTCCAAGCCTGTGCATGAGCTCTACTATGAGGGCGTCCAAGAATATGGCTGCAGCTATCTCGAAGACTGTTCCCAAAGGGGCTAGGGGCTCGTGGACGCCGAGAATCTGCCTTGAGAAGTAGTCTCTCCTCTCAGCAAGCTTGGTTCTCCCGTACACTACCATTATGTGGTCTGCACATTTGCCCAACGGAGAACGAGGGTGAGAGGTTATAGCAACCACCTTGGCTCCAACCCTTTTTGCTATCCTAGCCGCTGTAACCACCAGCGTGGTCGTGCCTGAACCGGAAATGGCGAAGAGGATGTCATCCCTCCCAACAGCAGGCGTTACCGTTTCTCCCACGACGTGAACGTTAAAGTTCAGGTGCATAAGCCTCATGGCGAAGGCTCTGCCTACAAGCCCGCTTCTTCCAGCTCCTAAAACAAGGATTTTCTTGCCTGTCTTCTTGGCTTCAACCAGCATGTCTATAAGCTTCAATGTTTGCTCCGGGCTTATCCGCTCTATGTTGGCTGCAACCGCCTTAATTATCTGGGCCATAGCCTTCTTGGTAAGTTCCACTTTAAACTTCATCCCCAAACTTATTTAACCACTAAAACATGGCAGTCAGCCCATTCAACCACCCGGTAGGCGGTGCTTCCAAGAACCATCCGTTTAAGCCCTGTTAAACCGCGGGTTCCAATGACTATTAGTTCAGCTTCAATCTCTCTGGCTGTTTCAACGATAACCTCGGCTGGAGCGCCCTCCTTAACCATGCTTTCAAAGGTGACATCAAATTTACCAGCTTCAGCCTGAACTCTCTCAAGAGTTTTAACTCCGAACTCTCTAAGCTTTCTTTTAACCTGCTCTCTTTCATCTTCCTCGTATTCTTTAAGTCTTCTAAGCTCTACAACGTAGAGGGCTACAACCTTCGAGCCGAAAAGCTTTGCCAGTGCCAGAGCCTCCCTAGCAGCTTTAAAAGCAGTTTCAGAGCCGTCTACAGGCACGAGAATATGCTTGTACATGTCTCCCTTCCCTCCAGTCACCTAGCATACAAACTAAGCTTAATCAGCCTTAGAATTTAAAATGGTTTCTATCCCCCCTTCAGAAACCTAAGAAGACTGGCAGAGAAAAACATAGGCGGAAATATACGGCTGAAGCCAGCATGGCTAAGGTTAAAACCGTAACGGCTAGGTCCACCCTCTTAAAGTTAAGCTTGTAAAGGCTGGTTCTAGGGTTTCCAGAGCCGTAGCCTCTTGCCTCCATGGCTTCAGCTATTTCAAGGCTTCGCTTAACAGAGCTTACGATTAACGGTATAAGCAACGGAATCCTCCGCTTGATACGCGCAATCAGGTTTCCGCTGTCAAGCTCCAGCCCCTTAGAACGTTGAGCGTCAGCTATGCTCTGAACTTCCAAGGCTAGTACGGGAACAAACCTGAAGGCCATGGTCAAGGCGAAAACCACGTCGAAGGGTATCCGGCTTTGCTGAAGGGCTAAACCAAACTCGTCTGGAGCCGTAACCAGAAAGAATAGGGAGAAGGAGGAAACCACCACTACGAATCTTAGGGCCATAGCAGCCGGGAACCCCCAAGACTTACCTGAACCGAAAAATATGAACACTAGGTTTATGGCGAAGATTAGAACGGCGAGGAAAGCCAGTCCTTTAAGCGTTGAAAGCCATTCTTTGAGGACACCTCCTTTAGAAGCCAGTGGAACCATGGCCAAGGTTAAAATAGCCAGCACCACCAGCTCCTCGAAGAGCAAGCTGCAGACCACGAAGACAAGCGATATGAGAAACTTAACCCTAGGGTCAAGCCTGTGAAGGCCTGTTTCACCCTTCTTAAACATGAAGCCCCTGTAAGCCATCAAGGCCTCCCACTCCCAGACATGAGACGGCTTAAAATCAGCCTTTCAGCCTCCTCAACCGTGAAGACAGGCTGGGCTTCCACGCCCTCAAGCTCTAGGAAAAGCTCTGCCATCTGTGGAGCAGCCAGCGAAGCCTTCTTCAAAAGCTCCACGTTGGAAAGGATTTCCCGGGCTGAGCCTAACGCTGAAACTTTCCCGTCGACTAGAAGTGCCACATCAAAACCGCATTCGGCTGCGAACTCCACATCGTGAGTTACCATGATGATGGTTCGGCCTTCCTCCATAAACTCTTCGAAGAGCTCTCTAAGACGAAGCTTGTTTTCCCTGTCTTGGCCGAGTGTAGGCTCGTCTAGAACCAAGTATTTGGGTTTCCAAGATACTATGCTTGCCATGGCAACTCTCTTTTTTTCTCCTCCGCTGAGTGTTAGAGGCGAATGTTTACGGTAGCGGGTGAGGTTGAAAAGCTCTAACACCCACTCCGTTCTCGCCTTTATCTCGTCTTGGGGGAAGCCGAAATTTTTCAGGGGGAAGGCGACTTCATCCTCGACGGTTTCAGCGAAGAGCTGATGGTCGGGGTTCTGGAAGACTATGCCTACCTTCCTCGACAATTTAGCTACCGTAGCCTTTCTCGTGTCAACCCCGTCCACGGTAACCCTTCCGCTGGTGGGCTTAAGCAGCCCATTTAAATGTTTTATGAGGGTTGTCTTACCCGCCCCGCTTCTACCCATGATGGCTAGGGAAGACCTCTCACCTATCGTCAAGGATACACCTCTCAGGGCTTCAACCCCTCCAGGATAAACGTAGCCGACATCCTCCAGCCTAATCACGGTTGAGAACACCTCTAAGCTGAGCCGCCATCTCGCTGGTGGTGAGCGGGGTTAAACCCTCTAGGATTCCAAGCTTTGAAAGCCTCCTATGGAGGAGGATGACGCTTGGAATCCCTACCTTAAGGCTTAGCCTTTCAGCTGCTTCAGCCAGAATCTTCCGTGGCTCCCCGTTTAGAATTATTTTGCCATGGTCCATGAGGATTAAGCGGCTGGCATGGGCTGCGAGAGCTTCAAGCCTATGCTCAACAACGACAACGGTTAGGTCAAGCTTCCTTCTAAGCTTGGCAATCACGTCGAAGATTCCTCTAGCCGTTAAAGGGTCTAAGAAAGACGTAGGCTCATCGAAGACTATGATAGAGGGCTGCATGGCTAGGACGCAGGCTATGGCGGCCTTCTGCTGCTGGCCTCCTGAAAGCTCCCAGGGTGCCCTATCCTTTAAATCGGAGATTCCCACAAGCTCGAGAGACCAGTCTACTCTCCTCCTGATTTCTTCTGGAGGCACCCCAAGGTTTTCAAGGCCGAAGGCCACATCTCTTTCAACGTTAAACGAGAAAAGCTGGTTTTCAGGGTTCTGGAAGATTAAGCCCACATGGCTTGCCAGCTTGGCTGGAGGGGTCTCCCTAACGTTTAATCCATCTACAAAGATTTCACCTTCCAGCTCTCCTCCGTAGAAGTGTGGTATGAGTCCGTTGAGGCAGCGGCATAGGGTCGTCTTACCGCATCCTGAAGGACCGGAGACCAGTGCGAACTCGCCTTTTTCTATGGTCAGGTTTAGGTTTTGAAGAACAGGGGCTTCAGCATTCTGATATTTGTAAGTTAGGTTTCGGATTTCGATGGCTGCCATTTCGGTTTTCAAGAGCCATATTGGTAGCTTCTTAAAAAGCGTAGCTACCCATAAATGTTAAACTTATAAAAAATGGAATCGAATTCCCTTTTTTAGCTGGACAGGCCATTTAACTAGAAAGTTTTAAATATTCTAATTATGTTTAACCTACGTTTTCTAATGTCGGAAGAGAAGGTTTCTAGGGAAAGACGTGCTACTTTAAAGCTTCTTGTTACCGGGATCATGGCTGGTGTAATTGCTGGGGTTGGGGGGTATTTTAGTGGTACTGCTCTTACTCCTCCACCTAAAACTATAATGAAAACTGTAACAGCAACTTTGACTTCTAAAACTATTACGAAGACGCTTAAGCCTCCCCTCGTTACAGAACTTGTTACTGCCACCGTAACGGCTCCTATTCCTAAGTCAGAGGAGGAAGTAAAGCCAGAGGAAATAAAGACAAAGACGGAGGAAAAAGTTTTATTTAAGCACCATAGGCGAAATATAACTTTTCTAAAATTTGTCTCTAGTGAGAATGGTATGTATTTACTTGATGACTCTGAGATTGCGGAACTAAAATCGTTAAACGTTAACGGTATTAGAATTTGTCCCCTTTATAGTCTTAGAAAGGATGGAACTATCAGGGAAGATATGCCTGAATTCTTTTTTACTAATCTTATTAAAAAAGTACATCATGAAGGATTTGCTGTTTTTTTAGATATAAATGTCGGCGGGATACCTACTGAAACTGGAGAACCTGTTAGAAAGTACGATGATCCAAAGCACATAAACGATCTCTATGAAATTGCTTTCTATTGGACAAAAATTGCTGAAAAGGAAAAGGTAGAGTTTTTCTCGCCATTAAACGAGCCCAATCTTATGTTTGTAGATGAAAGCCTCGCTAACCAGTGGATTGAAAAATCACAGCAATTAAAATCTATTTTTTCAGGAAATTTGGTTTTGAAATTCGCTGATATCGGCCCTGAAAAAATTGGAGATATATCTGAATATGATTATTTGGCTTTCGACATCATGTGGAGCGATGCTCGGTATCAAGAGTTAAGAAATCATTTGAAAATGGCTGTTGAAAAAGGGAATAACTTAAAAAAGAAGTATGATTTAAAAGGATTTTTCTTTGGAGAACTTGGAGCTGAGAGGTCTAGGATTGACAAAAATGTTCAAGCGCAACTTTTTAAGATTATCTTGGAAGAAACTTGGGGTAAAGTTGATGGTTATTGTTTTTTGGGGTGGTCAAACCTTGAGTTTAGATTTAGAGACAATGAGGAGGCTAAAGAAATTATTAAAGAATGGTATGCACGGTCCCCCTAAAGCCAGCATCCATTCCTGCTTCAGGACAAGAATAAGAAATTTCTTATTTCAATTGAAGCCTCTAATTTCTAGTTCATCCCCAAACTCTCCGCAAATCTTCAAGCTGCTCACCTTCGCTACTTTCAGGTCTGTTAGAGGGGATATGTAGGCTCCGCTTTGCCGAATTTGGAAGCGTAAAGCATGGCTTATGTCGCAAACTGTTATACCAACAATAAGTTTACAGAACTAATTTTTTAAGAAGCCTCAAACATTCTGTTAGAACCTCTTCAAGCTTGCCCTTACAATTTATCCCAGCTGAAGAAGCGTGACCTCCACCCATGCCTTCAAAGAGGCTGCCAACCTTCATGGCTACATCCCGTCCAAGGTGAACCCCAGTTTCCTCGCAGAACTGGGGGACGCTTCTAAGGCTAACCCTTATTTCTCCTTCAGCCTCACCGCCAACGATGGCAAGGTCGAAGCCTAAGGCAAGCAGCGCCCTTGCAGCTGAAGCCTGATAGGAGCCAACATGAGAAACTGCTGCAAGCCATTCCCCTAACTCGTGGATTTCAGCTCTTCCAGCAGCCTTAATCCTGGCAATTCTCTCTGAGCGTGACAGAGGCTCAGACATAGCCCTGAAAGCTTCAGCTGGCTTAACGCCTAAACCAGCCAGCTCCGCTAAAGCCTTAAAGGTTTCAGCTGAAGCATACCTCAGCCCACGGGTTTCATGAATTATCCCGAACATTAGGCCTAGGGCTTCCCTCCTAGAAATTCTGACTCCTGCCCTTTTACACAGCCTGTAGACAACTTCGCAGGCTGAGCTGGCTTCAGGGTCAACCAGCAGCAGGCTTGCAAGCCGGAGGGTTTCAGGGTGAACCGTGTGGTGGTCCACCACTATTAAGGGTTTACCGGAGGATTTAACCTTCGTCTTCCATTCTCCAAGCTGCTCAACCGTTGAAGTGTCAACTAGGAATAGGAGGTTAGCTTTCTCAAGCTTAGGGGCCTCTGCAAGCTTCACCGGAGCCTTTTCTATTAGAAGCTTCGAAAGTGAGCTGAGGCCCTCCACAGCCACGATTTCACATCGGATTCCTGGCTTAAGCTTTCTTACGAGCTTCACTAGGAGGTTGGCTGAGAAGACGGCGTCTGGGTCAGCGTTATGATGGCAGAAGACAACAGCGTGTTTAGGTTTAACCTTTCGGAGGAGGATTCTTAAGCGTTTAAGGCTTGGCTTCAACCCTTAAAGTGCTCCCAACCTGGGGATGGAAAAGGCTTAAAGTTTTATCCTCCTGACTGTGAAGGCTGAAACTGCCTGAGCCTGCTCTGGATTTGCTGCTGGATTTCCTTAAGCTTCTCCCTGGTTCGCTCCTCCTGCTTGCTGAGTACGGACATGCGGACGTTCAGAAGCTCCTTACGTTCGGCTAAGTCCTTCGTTACAGAAGCTTTATCCTTTCTGACGAAAATTGCTCCCACAGACTTGTAAACCTGAGCGTCCTCGGAAAGCTTGCCAAGCTCTTCCAAAGCCTTATCCATGTCAGCCAGTTCAAGTTCTACCTGCTGTTTTTGAGCTACAATCATTTGGAGGGTTTGCTGGAGCTGTTGAAGTCTGGCAAGTTGCTCCTGGAAGTCTGCTGGAAGCTCAACTCTACCCTCGCTCACCTATCATCCCTCTAAACATTAACATCACACACTCCATAAAATAGTTAAGCCAACCGTAAAAAGGCTTACCTTCCCTCCGACTCAGCCAGCTCTAAAACTTCCTGAAGCTGGGAAATCCACCTGCAAAAGGAGTTCACGGAAGCCCTCAAACTGGAGAGGGTTGGAGCCTTAAAGCTCAAGGTTAAAATCCTGCCCTCAAGCCTAATTTGAACCTTAGACTTGAAGCTCCTAGCCGCATAGACCTCAGGCTTTAAAGCTGCGTAAACCGTTTCAGCTTTCCGCCTGCTGGAGAAAACAAATTTCACTTCAACTTCAGCCTTCCTCAGGCTTCTCCACCCTCCAGACTGCATGCCGAACTGTTATGGAGGGCCCTACCTCCACGATTCTGCCTTTAACCTTCGAGTGGAAGGTTATACGGTGAGGCTGAGCTTCTCCAACCTCTAGGAAGACCGAGCCTTCCCCAGCGTTTCTAACAGATTCAACCGTTCCCTTGGAGCCGAAAAACTTTGAGAGGGCCTCGCTTATTTTCGCTGCTTCTCCCATGCTTTTAAGCGTGAAAAGCCTTTTAGGCCTCATCCTAAGTTTCCTCCAGGAGGCTTCATACTGCCTTTGAAGTTTCACGCCTTTAATGTAGACGATGGGGGGGAGAAGCTTCAGGACTCCACCGTTCACCCTGTAGAATTCCAGTTTTCCAGGCCCGCCTCTCCACCTAGCCACCAGCATCACGTATCCCACTTCAAGCTGTGAAGCTGTTCCCGCAAGCATTTCCAAGCTCATTTTCCCCCTGTTAATCCTGTGGGAGCCCGGGATAACCGTGTGCAGGTCTCGCATAAGCGTTCTAACGGTTGGCGTTGGATAGCGGGAGCTTGAAATCAGAAGATGAAGCTTCAATCCTACACCTTCTTAAAGCCCTAGAATACTTCCTCCTCTCCAAGCCTCTGCTTAAGTTTGCCTTTAACTTTGAAGCCTTTAACAGCCTTCTCCGGCGGAATTTCGCTGGCGGCTGAAAGCCTCTTAATGGTTAGGGCACAGGTTCCATCTGGAAGCAGCTTGTTTCTCAGGCATATGGTGAACTTGCAGTTTGCTCCCGAGCATAGGTCGTCGGCAAACCGGCAGTAGGCTTTTCCACCTCGGAACTGCAGCGCCTTCTGCCCGCACCTGAAGAACTCACAGTTTGGAGAACATTTTTTAGGCGAACTCAACCCTGAAAACCCCTAGCAAAGACCTAACAAGCAGCCTACACCACTAAAAACTGTTCACCGGGGATTTCCATGTTGAAGATGTCATATCAGTAAGCTAAGAAATGCTGGAGAACATATTTTAACATTTTGGTTCTACCGGAAAAGTTAAGGCGTACAGGCGTTACCCTAGCCTTTGAGGCTGAAGGCGGCATGGCGAAGCACCTGTTCAAGTTCTCCAGCTACCCGGAGAAGGAGGCTATATTATACTGTCCGAAGGCTAACAAGTTCAGCTTTGTAAGGTTTCAGATGCCCTTCAAGTGTCCCTGCTGCGGGGAGTTCCTAGAAGGCTTAGGTAGAAAGGCTAAGATAGTTTTAAACTATGAGATGCCGCTCTAAGGAAGATTTTATAAGCCTAACCGGGTATTTTGGAAACGTCCTTTGAAGGCTTGAGGGAGGGGCTGGAGGCCTATTGCTACGCCCCGCGAGAATGGTAAGGCTTGAAGTTGTAGCACCCTCAGCCAAGGCTGACCTTGTAATTAAGAGACTTGGAGACTTCGGGGACGTCCACTTCATAGATGTAGCCAGCGTTAAGGCTGAGAAATATAAGGAGGTAGCTGAGAGAATAGAGAGGACGCCTCGAGAGGAAAATCTCATCCAGCTTTCAAACCGGATAAACAATCTTTTAAGGAAGCTTACAGGGATCCCCTACCCTGAACCCTTGAAGGTTAAGGCTGACGTTGAGCAAGCCCTGAAAGAGGTTGAAAGGGAAATCGTCTCCCTTGAAATGGAGTATGCCAAGCTTGAAAACATGATGAAGGTGGCGGCTGAGGAAAGAGCCACCATGGAGAGGGAGCTAAGCCAGTTCAACGACGAATACGAGAGCACCAGGAGAGCCTTAACCGAGTTCGGAGTTAAACCTGAGAAGGTTGAAGCCTTAACCCTTGAAGATTTAAAGGTGAAAGCCAAGCTTAAAACGGTTCATGAACGTATGGCTGAAATCCAGAAAGTGCTTATGGAGGCGGACATGGCTGCCAAGCTTACCAGCCCCCACGAGGAACTGCCTCAAAGCGTAGAAGAACTGAAAAAAGTTAAAGAGAGAGTAAGCCTAAGCCTTGAGGTAAACCAGAAACTTAAAGTCGAAATAGCTCAGGCAGCTGAAAAAATCGCGAAATTGGAGGAAATCCTGAAGGAAGTCTTAGACGTGGTGGAAAGAAAGCTGGAAGCTGCTGAAAGGCTTGACGAGGCGAAAAGGGAGGCAGCCAGACTTAAAGCAGAACTGGAGGCTGTGGGGAAAGAGTTAAGCCCTAAGCTTTCAGCCACCCTTGGAGAAGCCTTCAGTTCAAGCCTTAAAGAAGCTGTAAACGCCCTTGAAAACCTGGAAAAACTTGAGTTCGGAGCTTCCGGCTTTGAGGAGGCAGCCAGAAGCTTTGCTAAAATGGTTCACAACCTTTCACGGAGCTACGAGGCTTTAGAGGCTGTTGAAAGATTCATGGGTCTTCAACATGTTAAAGCCTTAATGGAGGAACTTAGGAAGGCTAAACCCGAGGAGGTTGAAAGCCTCTTCAACAGGAGCAGAGAGCTGGTGGAAATCACCCCGGCACGCTACATGGCCATGCTGGAGAGAGGGCTGAAACTGGTTTACTTGGAGCATAGGATTAAGGTTCTGACCGAGGAGCCCCTGAAGGTTAAGGGTATGCTGGACGAGCTGGCTGGAAAGTCCGCTCAAATCCACGCCTACAAGGAGCTTGTGGACATAGAGCTTACCCTAGAAAACCTGAAGAAACGGTTTATGCAGACAGGTAAAACCGTGGTCTTCGAGGCCTGGGTTCCAAAGGGGAAGGTTGAAGAAGCTGTTAAAGCCATAAGGCAGGCCTGCCCTGAAGCCTTAGTCAGCACCAACAAGGAGGAGAAAGAGGAGAAAGTTCCAACCCTGCTCGTTAACCCTAAGCCTGTAATCTGCTTTGAGAAGCTTGTTTCAAGCTACAGCCTTCCCAGCTACTATGAGATAGATCCAACTCTCATCATGCTCATAAGCTTCCCCATAATCTTCGGCTTCATGTTCGGAGACATGGGCCACGGGCTTGTCCTGCTCGTGGGAAGCCTGCTCATTAAACCCATATTCGACAGGATGAAGATTAAAAACGAAATGCTGGACTACCTGTATAAGGGTCGAAACCTGGTTTCCCTCTGCGGGATAACCTCCATCATTATAGGCTTCCTTTACGGTGACTTCTTCGGGCCTACTAATGCTGCTTACGCAGCTCATCATGGAACCCCCACATGGTATACGGCCATAACAGGCATTAAGGATGCACCATGGTTCAGCCCGATGGACGAACCCATGATGCTCTTTAAGATAGCTATATTCATAGGTATAGCCCAGATAACCTTCGGCCTTATACTTGACGTTGTAAATAATGTTGCAGCCAGAGAATACAGGGAGATTCTGGCTCCAGCCTCATGGCTGTGGTTCTACGGCTCCCTAGCCTACCTAATCATCACCTACGGGTTCGGGATAGCCAACGTGCTTTTCGAAACCGAGAAGCTTTTAGCCTTCTTTGTGGTGCCCTTCGCAGGCCTTTTCATTCTGCATAAGCTGGCTGGCAAAAGCGGGATGGAAACCTTCGCTGAGGGAGTTGAGAAGGCTATTGCCTCCATTTCCAACACTCTCTCCTACGGGCGGATTCTGGCTTTAGGGCTGGCCCACGCCATCTTCA
>LUCC01000019.1:0-21680 GCA_001593855.1 Candidatus Hecatellales archaeon B24
AGGGAGGAAGGAAGCTTCTATTCAGCTCTGAAAACCCTGATTAAAAGAAGCCTCGGAGAGGAAATCCCGGAACGCGGTTACTCAGCTGAGGAACTTCTTGAAATGCTTGTAGAGCTCCTAGAGAAGCACGGCTTTTACATGCTTCTCGCCCTAGACGAGGTGGAGGTTCTCGTTAGAAAGGAGGGCTCCGACCCCCTCTTCAACCTCACAAGGCTTGGAGAAAAAATTCCTCTTGAAAGGCCTAGACGGCTTGCCTTAATCTTCATCTTCAGAGAGCCTGAATGCGAAGATGCTTTAGCCTGCCTAGACCCGAGCACTAGGAGCACGCTTGGCCATAACACGGTGAAGCTTGGAAAGTACACGCCAGCCCAGCTTAAGAGAATCCTCCAGTACAGGGTTGAGGAAGCCTTCAAAGAGGATGCTGTGCTTCCTGAAGCCTTAGAGCTTGCAGCCGACCTGGCAGGAGAATACGGGGATGCAAGGTTCGCCATAGAACTCGTGTTGCTGGCTGGAAAGCAGGCTGACATCGAACGCTCACCGAAGGTTCTGCCGGAACATGTCAGAGCAGCTCAGCTCCACGTTAACCCTGCTATCCGAAGGGAGCACCTGAAAGCTTTAACCCTCCACGAAAAGCTTCTGCTCCTAGCCGCAGCCCGCCTGCTTCAAAGCTCGGATTCCGCCTACGTAAGCTTCGGAGAGGTTGAAAGGGAATATCAGGCTGCATGCGAGGAGTACCGTGAAAATCCTCGACGGCACACCCAGCTCTGGAAGTATGTGAGGGCTTTATCCGCCAGCGGGCTGCTGAACGCGAAAACTTCGGGGCGTGGGCTTAGGGGGAGAACCACTTTGATAGGGCTTCCTGCACCTTCAAGCCTTGTGAGGAGGCAGATTGAAGGCCTGCTGGAGGGCTAAGCTCCGAAACGCCGTTTCCGCTGCTGGTAGATGCGGATAGCCCTGTAAAGGTCTTTCTTTTCGAAGCCAGGCCAGTAAACGTCTAGGAAGCAGAGCTCACTGTAGGCTCCCTGCCACAGCAGGAAGTTGCTGAGCCTCTCCTCGCCTGAGGTTCTTATGATGAGGTCTGGGTGAGGGTTAGGCAGGAAGCTTGTGTAGAGAAACTTCTCGAAGACTTCTTCATTAAGCTGGTCTGGGCTTAGCCTTCCATTCTTAACTTCCTCTGCAATCCGCTTGAGCGCGTCAAGAATTTCCGCCCGTCCACCGTAGGCTATAGCCAAGTTCAAGTAGCGTTCATCATAGCTTTTAGTGGCGTCCTCAACCTTTCTAACGGCCTCCCTGATTTCCGGAGGTAAAAGGTCGACTTTTCCGATGACTTTAACTCTGACCTTGCTTTCATGGATACGCTCGTCGCTGGCAAGCTTTTCCAGGTATCCCTTTATAAGGTTCATCAAACGTTGAACCTCTTCCGGGGGGCGCCTGAAATTTTCGGTTGAAAAAACGTATAGGGTTATGGTTTTTATTCCGTTTAGTTCCCTGCACCATTCGAAGAATTCCTCAGCCTTTTTAGCTCCTTCAAGATGCCCGTTGAAGGTAAGCATCCGCTTGGAGGCAGCCCACCTCCTGTTCCCATCGATTATCGCTATGTGGCTTGGTATTTCTCCTCCTTTAATCTGGCTTTTAAGAATCCACTCGTATAGGCGGATGGCAAGCCTGTTAGCAGCGAAGAAGAGTACGAACCTTTGGAAAGCTGAAATCAGAGGATTCACGACACCGTTCCCACGCTGACAATAAATTATATGCCCACCATTAAACAAGCTTTTCGGTTAAATAAGCCCCTTCGACATTAAAAGCTTGAATTCCTCTAAGGTCAGCTTCTTCTTTTTACCCTGCTTGTAGGCTTCTTCCAGCTCTTTAACCACGTCTTTTAAGGCTTCAGCCTCTTTTTCACGTTTAAACTCTCTCAAACCGCTTTTCAAGGCTCTCTGCCTGCTTAAGGCTTCCACGATGCGGCGGTGAAGCTTGTCGGCTTGAACCTTCGCGTTCGTAAACTTCTGGTAGGCTTCTTTGGCTTCCCTTTCAGCCTCCTCAAGCCTTTCAGACTTCTCGTCTAGGGCCGTCAGCTTCTCCCTTAACCTTCCATAAACCTCGTCAAGCTGCTCCTTAACTCTTCCAATATTCTCTTTTAAGGCTTGAATCTCCTGGAAGTTAATGTTCAACTTCTCCACGATAAGGCTTATTTTGCCGTGAAGGTCAAGCTGGCCTTCCAGGGATTTAACTCTTTCAACAAGTTTTCTTTCTTCTTCAGGGCTTAAGGGGTTGGTTTGAATCTGCCATTCCAACTCTTCGAAAAGCCTTTCAGCCTTCCCTCGAGGGATGGAAACTTTAGCCTTAAGCCCCTTAAGCTTCTCTCTAAGCTCGTCTCTGACCCTCCGTTTCTCCGCCAGCTCCCTCCTAAGCTTTTCCAGGCTGGCTTTAAACTGTCTTATCTCGGCTTTAAGCTGTCCCGCTTCCCCCCTTAAATTTCTAAGCTCCTTTTTAAGCGTCCTCGCCTCGTCTACCAGGCTTTCACCCTTCCTAAGCCATGTTTTTGCTTCCAGGTTAAGCTTGTTCCTCTGCTCTCTAAGCTCTACGATTTCCACGCTTAGGCTTTCTATCTCCTGCATTAGGCTTTCGCTGTCTCTCAAAGCTTCAGTCTTCAAGTCAATCCTATTTTTACCGTTCATCACAGCTTTAAACCTATTCCTCCAGTTCTCCCCGGGTTAGAATACGCTGGACGGCTGCGTGCACATTCAAGAAGTTCGTGAAGTACCTAGCTGAGCAGGCTACCGTTGAAAAGTCAAGTCTAAGCTTTGAAATGGCGTTGAAAAGGTCTACCGCCAGCAGTGCTGCCTCGCTTCCAGGCTGACTTGCCAGGGTTTCCCTTAGAAGGGCTGGGCTCCTAGACCATTCCAGTATGCGCTTCACCACTTTCTCGTCGAGTAGGTCTATCTTTGTGAGAAGGTTAAGCTGGGGGAGGGTGAAGCGTAGGTGGACTGCTGAAGCCAGAAACAGGGTGGAAACGTAGTTGAAAGGATTAGCGCAGAAGGGGCCGTCGAAAAGGTATAAAACCATTTTCTGCTCGAATTCCAGCTCCCTAGCCAAGTATGGTCCTCCAACCCTGAAGGCGAAAAGCTCCAGCTGCCCTGGCGTGTCGAATAAGGCGTATTTCGGAGCTAAGCTTTTCAGCTCGTCGTTGATTCTCTCAGCCTGCTGGGCTAAGAGGTCTGAAGCCATTATAAGGGCTCCGTTGGGGCCAAGCCCGTACGCCTTCATAAGCTTCTCCACGGATACGTAGTCTCGGACGTCTACGGCTGCCTCGTAGGGCAGGTTTAAGACTCCAGGGTCTAGGTTGATGATGCATGCGTCTTCCCCCTGCCTTGACAGCCATTCCGCCAGGCTTGCAGCCATAAGGGTTTTCCCGGAGCCTGCGGTTCCAACTATAAATATGCCGTACAAGGTTCCCCTTAACCAAGCCTTTTAACGTTTCCACCAAGCCTTTTAGCTTCAGCTTCAAGCCATCCTATAACTTCTCCAATTTTTCCCTCTGCCTCTTCAAGTTTTTCAGCGAAGGTTGAAACGTGAAGCTCTATTTTTGAGGTTGCTTCTTCACCCTTCGGATGGGACTTAATGTATGCTGAGGGAAACCTTTTAACGGCTTCATCTATGGTTGGGGATAAGTCAGGTTCAGGTATTCCCTCCACCAGAAGGCTTCCTTCAGCATATTTAAGGTTAGACCTTTCAGCCATAAGCCCTGCAACGTGGAGGCTGAAGATGGCCTTCATCTCCGAAGGGACGCCTGGAAGGCAGATGAGAACCGTTTCATCCTTCCTAATCAGAACTCCGGGGGCTGTTCCAACGGGGTTTGAAAGAGGCTTAGAGCCTTCAGGCAAGGTTGCCATTTTCTCCCTTTCAGGTGTAACCCAAGGCTTCCTTAGAACTCCCTGCTCAGCCATCCAGCGGACCTTCTCCTCCACCATCCGTAAGGCTTCAGGGTGAAGCTTCAAAGGTTTACCAAGAGCTTCAGAAACGCCCTGAAGGGTTTTATCGTCGTAGGTTGGACCTAAACCGCCCACTGTCAGAAGGAAGTCAGGCTTCCTAGCCAAAGCCTCCCTGACAACCTTTGAAATTTCCTCCAGCTCGTCTGCTGTTAAGGTCACCCTTCTGAGTTTTCCCCCAAGCCTTGTAATCTGCTGGGCCAGCCAGTTTGAGTTTGTGTCGCAGGTTTTACCTATTAGAAGCTCGTTTCCTATGGCTACGATTTCAACGGTGAAGCCTGTCAGCTTTGTCCTCCCTCCAGCAGGCTACTTTTTGGAGAGCCACCACTTCAAGTATTCCTTACGCTTCTGCCTCCGTTCCTCTCCTTCGTCCACGGGTAGATTACGTCTTCTCGCCTCAACGATTTCCATGTAGGTAAGGGTTAAACCGCAGCTCTTACAAGTGTACATTTTAATTTTGGGGTCGTAAACAGTTTCCCCACCGCATTCAGGGCAGTATTCCACCCTCTACAGCACCCCGAACCTACGCCAACATGGAAAAGTCTAACTCCCATATAGGTTTACCTAAACGCTGAAGGTTAAACATTGATAAGCCAGCCTACACCAATCATTTAATGTTAACCCATGAGGAAAAAATGGGCTGCCACCCTAATTTTAATAGTCACGCTTTCAACCTTCACGTTAGCTTTCACCCTCTCCTACACCCAACACGTCCAACCCAGAGAAAAATACGAGGAACTTGCCTCCGAAGTCATGGCTGAAATCTCCAAGCTTAGAAAGCTAAATCCCCCGGAAGACTTTAAAGTTGAAGTTGTCTCCTCCGGCTGGGTTGAAGAGCACTGGGGTAAACCTCAAGGGGTAGGGGAACCTTTAGAATGGAAAATCTACAGGGCGCTTCTACTGGTCCCGGCTGAAGCCTCCCACAGAGAGTTTGAAAGGGAATGGATAGGGCATATCATGGCTGCCTCCTCAGGTGAAACCCTATACATAGTCGCCGACATGGTGGAAGAGGCTGAAGAGAAGGTTCTGAGAAGAACCCTCGCCCACGAATCCGTCCACATACTCCAATACGTCAACTTTGAAATCGCTAAGCCTGAAACCCACGACGCAGAGCAGGCTTTAAACGCCCTAATAGAAGGCGACGCAGATTTCTCAGCCGACATGTTCCTCAAAGCGGAAGGCTTCAAACCTCCTGAAAAAGAACCTTTCAAGCCTGAAAAGCTGGGATACAGGGAGGCGCTAATCCTAATCAAACTTTTCCCTTATCAGTATGGGGAACGCTTCGCAGGCTTTCTCCACGAGCATGGCGGATGGAGCCTGCTAGATGAAGCCTACAGGAACCCTCCATCCTCCACAGAGCAGGTTATACACCCTGAGAAATACCTTCAAGGGGAAGGCTTCGAGAAGCCGGAACTCCCGGTATTCGAGGAGGAAGGTTGGAAGCTTCTAGGCGAAAACAGGCTTGGAGAGTATTTCATCTACGTTTTACTGGCCAGGTGGGTTGGATACGAGACGGCTGAGAAGGCTTCTCAGGGGTGGAATGGAGACTGGGCTGCCTACTACACGGCGGACGAAGGCTTCCTACTGGTCTGGGCTACCACGTGGGACAGCGGAAAGGATGCTGAAGAATTTTGTCAGGCAACGGCTGAAATGGTTAACGCTGCTGGAGGAGTTGAAATCGCGGAGAACTTATGGGAGGTTGAAGGAGTGTTCATAGCGTTAAAGCCTTCAGGCAGCAGGGTGGATGTTTTCTCCTCTAACAGTCTTGAAGCCTTAGAGAGGCTTCTCGAGTCAGCCTCTTGAGGTAAAGACACTTTAGCTCCCGCTGCCCCTAGTCTATTTAGGTAGCATAGATTGGAAGTTAAAGCACTGCTTTACGAGAAGCTTGAGAAGGAAGTTGTTAAGTGTAATGTTTGCCCTAGGCGCTGCTACGTTAAGCCTGGAACCCTGGGCTTCTGCAGGGTTAGACAGAACAGGGATGGACATCTTTATGCCATAAGCTATGGGAAGCTCACAGCGTCGAACGTAGACCCCATAGAGAAGAAGCCCCTATACCATTTCTGGCCTGGAACAGCTTCCTACTCTATTTCATCCTTCGGATGCTCCCTTACCTGTCCGTGGTGTCAAAACTGGTCTATTTCACAGGCAGGCCCGGCAGACTCTTACTATGGCGAAGCCTCCCCGGAGCAGGTGGTTAAAGCCGCCAAGCACCGCGGCTGCAAAACCATTTCTTACACCTATAATGAGCCTTTAATCTGGCTGGAGTACGTGCTGGACACGGCTAAGCTGGCCCTTAAAGAAGGCATTTTCAACGTGCTCGTGACGAACGGCTATACCACGCCTGAAGCCTTGGACCTGCTTGGCCCCTACATTCAAGCTGCCAACGTAGACATCAAATCTTTCAATCCCAGGTTTTACACCAAATACTGTAAGGGAAGACTTGAAGATGTGCTTGAAGCCTTAAAGATTATGTCTGAGAAAGGCTGGCATCTTGAAACTACGCTCCTTGTAATTCCCTCTTTAAACGACGACCGCAGCGAAATCCGTGGGCTGGCAGCCTGGATAAGGGAAAACCTTGGAGCCGATACGCCTTTCCATATAAGCCAGTTCTACCCCACCTACAAGATGAACCATTTGAAGCCCACCCCGGTAAGCCTCCTAGTAGAATCCAGAGAAATAGCTCTCAGGGAAGGCTTGAAATATGTTTACCTTGGAAACGTTCCAGGCCATGAAGGCGAAAACACTTACTGCCCCAACTGCTGCTTCCTGCTGATTAAACGCTGGGGCTTCAGCATTCTCGAATGGAACCTGAACGGTGAAATGTGCTGTCCAAAGTGTGGAGAGAAAATCCCTGTGAAAGGCGAATACCATGCCGGCGGAGGCTTCATCATATAGCCTCAGGCTGGAGGCAGGTTAAGAGCTCTAACGGCAAGCTTCAGAAGGCTTAGTCTCCCCCCAGCCTTAAGATAGCTGTGGGAAAACCGCCGTAGAATTTTCATGTCGTAGCTGTCCATCATGGTGTCTAAGGGTTTACTGGCTCCCAGCGAGAAAAGGCTGAAAGCTAAATCCCAAACCCTATAGTTTTCACTGCTGTTTCTAACAGCCTGCTCTCCGTCAATAATGTAGACTGTCCTGTTTTTTAAAATGAAGTTTGAAGGTTTACTGTCTCCCAGACACCAGCCTTCCCTGTGAAGCCATGCAAGGGTGGAAGCCAGAATGCCAGCAGCCTCTACAACATCCGCCTCTGAAAGCTTAACACCCTCAATGAACTCCCTCTCCAAAATTTTCTCCTTCCAGTCCACAAGGTAAACCTTTGGAGTTTTGAACTTTTCATGCTCCCCTTTGAAGAAGGTGTACTCTCTTTTAAGCCGTTCACAGGCTGAAAGCGTGAAGGGGTACAAAGCCTTAAAGGGTAAAGATAGAATCCACTTCAAGCCTGGCAAGTCTGAAAACTTCTTGACAGCCAGCTTCACCCCGTCCCTCTCAACAATCACCGTTTGATCTAAAACCAAGGCTTGCTTCTACACTCCAAATCTGCATTCGCAGCTGAACGTTAAAAGGCTTTCAGGGTTAACCCTTCACCACGCCTAGGGGTACAAGCCTCACCACTTTGGTGCCGATTCCAATGTTATGAGAGACATCAGCAACCCTGTCAACGTTTTTATATGCTCCCGGAGCCTCCTCAGCCACAACCGTCATGCTGGCAGCTCTGACGAGGATGCCTCTGCCCTCCAGCTCCCTTTTCACCTGATGGCCTCCGAACTGTCTCGTAGCAGCTCTCCTGCTCATGTATCTTCCAGCCCCGTGGGCGGTGGAGCCGAAGCTTAACTCCATGGATTTAGGTGTTCCTATGAGGATCCAGCTGCTGGTTCCCATGGTTCCGGCGATAAGCACAGGCTGCCCGGTAGACTGGTAGCTTCTTGGAAGAGCCGGATGGCCGGGCGGTAAAGCTCTCGTAGCTCCCTTCCGGTGCACGAAAACCTTACGCCGCCCGCCGTCGACGGTATGCTCTTCAACCTTGCAGATGTTGTGGGCTACGTCATAGATGAGTTCAAGGCCGAGTTTTTCAGCGGGCTGGTTGAAAGCTTGGCTGAAGGCTTCCCTAACCCAGTGGGTTATACACTGCCTGTTCGTGAAGGCGTAGTTTACAGCTCCAGTCATGGCGCTGAAGTAGTCTCGGCCTTCCTGGCTGTGGCCTGGAACGCATGCCAGCTCCCTGTCTGGAAGCGTTATCCCGTAGCGTCGAACAGCCCTATCCATGATACGCAGGTAGTCTGAGCATATCTGGTGGCCGAACCCGCGGGAGCCTGTGTGAATCATCACGGTAACCTGGCCTTCCTCACGGATTCCAAGGGCCTTAGCCTTTTCAGGATCGAAGATCCTGTCAACCTTCTGGATTTCTAGGAAATGGTTTCCGCTTCCAAGAGTTCCAAGCTCGGGGGCTCCCCTCTTTTTGGCTATGGGTGAAATGTTTCTAGGGTCTGCCCCGCTCATGCAGCCGTACTCCTCGCAGTGCTCCCTGTCTTCAGGCCAGCCGTACCCTCTTTCAAGAGCCCAGTTTATGCCTTCAACGATTACCCGGTCAAGCTCGGCAGGGTTAAGCCTGATTTTGCCTTTGCTCCCAAGGCCGGAGGGCACGTTTCTGAAGATGGCTTCCAGAAGCTGGCTGAGCTTAGGCCGTACATCCTTCTCGGTGAGGTTTGTCCTTAAAAGTCTGACCCCGCAGTTTATGTCGTAGCCTACTCCGCCCGGGCTTATCACGCCTTCCTCATAGTCGGTAGCAGCCACTCCTCCTATGGGGAACCCGTAGCCTTCATGGCCGTCAGGCATGGTTATGGCATACTTGTATATACCCTTAAGCGTGGCCACGTTAGCACACTGGAGAAGCGTCCTATCCGTCTTCATCTTCTCAAGTAGAGCCTGGTCAGCGTAAACGACACCCGGAACTTTCATGTCACCACGATACCGGGGAATCCTCCAAACATAGTTTGAAATCTTCTCAAGGGGGACCTCCAACACTTTTACACCTCTGACAAGCCAACCTCTTAAGCAGGATGCTTGCAGTATTAATTATCGTAGGCCTTTAAGAGCTTTTAAAACCTCTGAAGCTAGGCTTTCACAGGCTTTCTCCCGGCTTTCAGGCCTAACCTCTAAGAGGAGGCTTCCCTCTTCAGCCTTAAGCCTCTCTATAAGCTGGTCCTTAACCCTGTAGTGTACGGTTGCCACCAGAGGCTTCCCGCTTCGAGAAGCCTCCAAAACAACCTGCCTAAACCTTCTAGAGTAAAGCTCCATGGGGCCAACCTCGTCTATGAAGACAACGTCAGCTTCCCTTAAAGCCCTGTTAACGGCTTCAACGCCAACGCTTTCAAGGTCGCTTAGGTTGACCCTGTACTTTCCAACCCTAGGCCCAGAACCTTCCCCAACCCTAGCCAAAACACCGGCTTCACCTGTAGCCAAATCTGAAACCTCAAAGCCTACACGCACCCCACCCCTTCTAACTTCCCTAGTTACCATCCCTCCAACCTTGAAGCCTTCAGCTTTAACTCGCTCGGCAACCCTAAGCATCACCGTAGTCTTACCCGAACCGGGCATCCCGGTTAACAGGAAAATTCTCTTCAGCCCTAATTCGCCCCGACCTCTCTAGAAGAGAAAGGTAAGCTGGTTATTTAGAAGTTAACCGAAAGCCGTAAGAGGTAAAGCTTTAAGAGGACGGCTTCCATCCGGGATATGAGAAGGAATATGAACGTTTTCATCCTCGGCCCGGCGGGTTCAGGTAAAAGCCTCCTATCCGGAAGTTTTGCCTCCTATTTGGCGGGCGAAGGATACCGGGTTAAACTTGTAAACTTGGACCCGGGTGTCTTAGAGCTTCCCTACAAGGCTGACTTTGACGTTAGGACACGGTTCACGGTTGAAGGCATTATGAGGGAGAAGGGTTTAGGCCCTAACGGAGCCATCCTTGAGGCTATGGAAAGGCTTGCCAGGGTAAGTCTTCCCCGCCTCGATGCAGACTACGTTCTCTACGATACTCCAGGGCAGCTTGAACCCTTCCTTTTCAGGGATGCCGGAAGAAGAATCGTTGGAAGCCTTAAAGACTGCTGCTGCCTTTTCCTAGGCGACCTTTCAGCACCCCGAAGAAACCTTTTAGGCTTCTACCTTTACGCCTTAACAGCCCGCTACACGCTTGAAGCTGAAACCCTTGCGGTGCTGAACAAGGTGGACCTCCTAAACCGGGAAGAAACCGAAATGGTTAGAAGGCTTATGGAGAACCCCGCCTTCCTCCTTGAAGCCTCAGCCAGCCTCCAAGACGAGATGAACTTAGAGGTCTTGAAGGTTTTAAGAAGCTTTTTCCCTCCTCAAAGAATTCCTCTAGTTTCAGCTAAAACGGGAGTCGGCTTCGACGAGCTTCTAACCCTCCTTTTCGAGGTTAAATGCACCTGTGGAGACCTGACATGATAAAGCCTTATTTAGGTTTAAGCTAAACTTACTGTTAAGAATGTTTGCCTGTGATTTTTATGGGTTTCACCAGTAGAATTGGTTTTCTGCTTCTGAACCCTAGGGAAGCCTTTAAGGCTGAAAATCTGGACTCTAGGGGGTTAGGTGAACCCTTCGGGCTGATGGTGGTTTTCTCCGCTGTTATAGGTTTTCTTGTAAGCTCCCTGCTTCTGGCTGTTGTCAGGCTTTTCGCCGGGCTGAGTGGTTTGGCTTTGAGGCAGAGGGCTTTATAGCCTCGGTTTCCCTGCTTATGTCCATCGCTGTAACGGTAAGCTTCATAATAGTTGCAATCATCCTGTGGGCTTTAATCTCCGTTTTCACCCATCTCTCAGCCAGATACCTGTTTAAGGGTTCTGGAAGCTACAGCGGGGTGTTGAAGGCTTACGGCTACAACAGTACCCTGCTTTCCCCCACGGTCTTAGGCTTGCTTCTACTAGTCTACCTTCCAAGCCTTGCACCGCTAACCATGGCACTTGTGGTGATATCTGCAGGCTGGCTTCTGTTTTCATGGGTTGCAGCCGTGGAGTCCTACTATAACATTAACGGGGGCAAAGCCTTTGTTTCAGCCTTCATAGTACCGCTTGCCCTCTTCTCCCTCATAGCAATAGCCACCGTTCTCCCGTTATCCTCCGTGTTCAGGGGGTTTGCTGTCTGAACGCTTCAACCGCCGTCGGCTCTATTATAATCGTTATACTGCTGGCTGGAGCTGTAGGGGCAGGTGTAAACTTAAGCTTACCCCAGCCTACAGCCGTCTCCCCCGCTCCAGCAGAAAAAGAAGTATACGTAGGCAAACCCGAAGACTACCCCAACGTTGAAACCGTGAACCTCAAGGTATCCATGGAAACGGGAGGCATAGAGCTGAAGGCCTCCGATGAAAACCTGGTTTACATGCTGGGCTTCAGCCGTAAAGCCAGTGGTAAACCAACTGTTAGAACAGAGGTTTCAGACGGCGTCCTCACGGTTTCAACATCTGCTGTCAGTGGAGGTTTAGAAATACTGCTGGGCAGAAACTACGTTTACAACATAGATATTTTCATCCGTTCCGGAGGCTTCAAACTATTCCTCTCAGACCAGTTACAAGTCGAAAACCTCAAGGTTATGGCGGCTTCAGGGGGAGGATACCTAAGCCTTGAAGGTTCACCTAGCCTTAAAAACGTAGAGCTCTCACTGGGTAATGGAGGAGTCGTGTTAGACGTTAAAGCTGA
Source organism: Candidatus Hecatellales archaeon B24 (assembly GCA_001593855.1). GTDB lineage: Archaea > Thermoproteota > Bathyarchaeia > Hecatellales > Hecatellaceae > B25. The sequence continues at coordinate 11,687 of LUCC01000019.1, forward strand.
AGACTTCAAAGGACAGTCGAATATGGCTGTAAGCATTGATTCTGGAGGTGTCATCGTCAAGCCTTTAAAGCTTGCCAGCAATGTAGGCTGCAGAATCAAAGTTAAAGTTGAAAGCGGAGGCTTATCCTTTAAACCTGAAAACTTCACGGTAGTGGAATCCGCCAAGAACGCTTGTGAACTGAAGACTTCAAACTACGAGTCCGCCGTTAACAGGCTGAACATCCTTGTAAGCATAGGTAAGGGTGGAGCCCTCATAAACCAGGAACTCGCAGACATCATTAAACAGATGCCTCAAGCCTACCCCAGAATGGGGTGAAGCTAACTTCTCCAAGACAAGTGTAAATGCCGTTCTTTGAAGGTTAAATCCGGCAACACACAGTTTTAACTTGGAGGAGGGCTGCCTTTGGAGGAGCTTCGAGGGCTCTCCCTAGTCGAAGTTAGAGAGGGCTCTGTCAGGTTCTACGTTCCGGAGGCTGAAGCCTTACGCAGGCGTAGGGGGCCTAGCACAGCCCGCCTTCCAGTTTTCTATAATCCGGCTATGGAATCTAACAGGGACCTAGCCGTAGTCTTCCTTAAGGCAGTGGGAAAAACCCATAGGGTTAAACGCGTATGCGAGCCTATGGCTGGCTGCGGTATTCGAGGCGTAAGGTTTGCAGTCGAAACAGAAGTCGAATGGGTTGCCCTAAACGACCTCAACCCTAAGGCTGCAGCCCTAACCAAACTTAACGTGGAGAAGGCTGGAGTTGAAGGCAAAACAGCGGTTTTCAACCTAGACGCTGAAGAACTGCTCTGCAAGTTTTCCGCTCCAGGCAGAAGATTCGACTTCGTGGACCTAGACCCCTACGGCTCCCCGTCTCCCTACCTAGACTCGTGTTTCAGAGCTGTCCGGAGGGGAGGCTTCCTCGCCGTAACCGCCACGGACACGGCAACCCTCTGCGGGGTTAACCAGAAAGCCTGCCTTAGAAAGTACGGGGCGAAACCCTTGAAAACAGAGTACTGCCACGAGCTGGCAGTTAGAATCCTGGTCGGAGCCGCTGTAAGGCTGGCAGCCCGAAGAGACCTAGCCCTCAAGCCTCTATTCACCTATTCCACAGACCACTACGTACGCGTATACCTCCAAATGTTTAAGGGAGCCCGGAAGGCTGACGAAGTCCTAAGCATGCTTGGCTTCCTATACCACTGCCCCCGATGCCTCAGCCGCCAAACCATCCGAGGCTTAAAACTTCCCCATCCAGCTGTGAAATGCAGCGAATGTGGCTTCAGCATGGAGGCAGCGGGCCCCCTATGGCTTGGAAGCCTGTGGCATCCTGAAACGGTGGAAGCCATGGAGGCTGAGCTCTCAAGGGTAAAGATTGGAAGGCTGAAAGAGGCCCGGTCCCTGCTGGAGAAGGTTAAACTTGAAATGGAGGTTGATGTGCCAGGCTACTACACCGTGGACAGGCTGGCTGAAGTCCTCCATTCACCGCCTACATCGCCTGTCAGACTTGTTAAAGCTCTTAGAAAGGCGGGGTTTCAGGTTTCCTTAACCCACTTCACACCCCAAGGCGTAAGAACAGACGCTTCTGCTAAGGCTTTGAAGGAAGTTCTGGCGGGGTTAAGTTAAACTTTTATGGCAGCCTAAGGAAAATTCAACGTGTGCTAGGGTGTTTAAATGGTTTCTCTTGAGGAGCTTTCTAAGGCTGCTTTTAAAGCTTCCGTATGGGAAGAGTCCTCCATCGTTGAGCAGGCGGCAGGGCTTATGCTGGAAGAGCGGGAGAAAGGTTTTTCCAGGGATAACTTGCTTAAGGTTGAAGGAGGCCTTGTAAGGCTTCCAAACCAAGGTGAACTGCTGGTCGTAGGCGACATTCATGGAGACCTTGAAAGCCTGCTCTTCATCCTTAAGGATTCACGCTTCCTCGAGAAAGCTGAGGCCGGCGGAAAGGTTTCCCTCATCTTCCTAGGCGACTACGGGGACAGGGGACCCAGCTCGCCAGAAGTATACTATGTGGTATGCAGGCTTAAGGTCGAGTTCCCAGGCAGGGTTGTATTGCTGAGGGGAAACCATGAGCCTCCAGCAGACCTAACCCCCATGCCCTACGACCTACCCTACCAGCTTCACAGCAAGTATGAAAAAGCATGGGAGGAAGCCTACGGCAGAATCCTAGAACTCCACGAAGCCCTACCCCAAGCAGCCCTAGCAGAAGGCAAATACCTGCTCCTCCACGGAGGAGTTCCAAGCAAGCTGAAAAGCCTGGAAGACCTAGCCCACGCCCACGAAAAACATCCAGCTGAAAGCCTCCTAGAAGAAATCCTGTGGAGCGATCCTGATGAAAGACTTATGGGTGTGGCTCCTTCGCCCAGGGGTGCCGGCTTACTTTTCGGCTCGGACGTAACAGGCAGGGTGCTTAAGACCGTGGGAGCCAGAACACTGATAAGAGGACATGAACCAGCGGACTCAGGAGTTCATGCAGGACAGGGAGGCTTAACCCTAACCCTCTTCTCACGTAAAGGCCCCCCCTACTTCAACAGCCATGCAGCCTACCTAAAAATAGCGCTTGAAGAGCCAGCCAAAAACGCCTACCAGCTAGCCAAACAAGCCGTAAAATTCTAGCTCCAAACAAATTAAGGAGGTATACGCTAGGAAGTTCATGGAGCTGAAAACGCAGGGTTGAAAGAAGCTTGAGCTTCTGCATCGCCCATAGGGGTGCCAGCTTCTGGGAGCCTGAGAACACTCTTGCCTCCATAAAGGCAGCGGTAAAGCTGGGGGCAAGCCACGTTGAAGTGGATGTTAGGAAGGGTGGAGGACGGCTTCTAACCTTCCACGATGCCACGGTAGACAGAACCACTGATGGAAGGGGGCCTCTGTCCAAGCTGAGCCTCCAAGAAGTTAAAAGCCTCTACCTTGGAGTCGGCCAGCAGATTCCAACCCTTGAAGAGGCCTTAGAAGCCATGAAAGGTAAGGTTAACCCCATAGTTGAAATTAAGGAGCCTGGAACTGAAGGTGAAATCTTAAGAACGGTCGAGGAGTCCGGCCTGCTGGAGTCAACCGTTTTCGCCTCCTTCCACCATCATGCCCTGTTAAACCTTAAAAGGCTTAACCCTCAAGCTTCAACCGGCATAATTTTTAGGGGTGAACTCTTGACGGTTGTGGAGGCTGCAAGAAAGGCTGAGGCCAGCTGGATTCTTCCAGACCGCAGGCATGTCACGGCAGAGATGATTTCAAAAGCAAAGTCAGAGGGCTTAAAGGTTGGGGTCTGGGTGGTGAACGGCAGGGCTGAAGCTGAAAGGCTTAGAAGCCTGGGAGTTGACGCCGTCGCCTCTGACCGCCCTGAAATCCTGACAGGTAAGCCTCTACACAGGCCTTTAAGAGCCTACATCGCCGGGCCCATCCAAGGTTTAGAGGGAAAACAGGAATACCGTGAAATCCTATATAGGCTTCTCCGGGAATGCGGGTTCGAACCTTTAGACCCCTGGCTTAGGGAGCAAGCCTACTACCGTGGGTCAACTGTCAGCGTTGATGAAGCCTACAAGCTTGTGAGGAGAGACCTGCTAGACCTGCAATACTGCGAGCTTATGGTAGCATACATGCCAAGGCTTTCAGCTGGCGTAGCCGTGGAAGTCTACCACGCCAAATCTAAAGGTAAAACCGTTTACCTCGTGTCTCCTGCGGGTGACCTAAGCCCGTGGCTTCTAGCCCACGTAGACAAGGTCTTCAAAACCGTCGAGGAACTTGAAGAATTTTTGAAGGAAGGCCCTTCAACCTTCTTTCCTTAAAACATATATTGTATTGGGGATTAATGAAAGAAAAATCTAGGGCTGCTGGTCGAAGTGATTGAGGGAGGCTATACCTTAAAGGTTCTAAGGGTTGACCTTACAAGGCGGAAAGCCAAGGTTCACTCTGTAAGCGAAAGATTCGCCGTGGAGTTTATCGGAGGCAGAGGCTGGGGTGCCAAAATCCTTTACGATGAAGTTGAAATCGGAGTTGACGCCTTCAGCCCTGAGAACAAGATAGTTATCGCCAGCGGGCCTCTCTCAGGCTTGATCGTCCCATGCTCTGGTAAAACAAGCTTCAGCACGATTTCCCCTGCCACCGGCCTTTACGGCGACAGCAATGTCGGCGGGGAATTCTCCTGCGCACTGAAGAGAAGCGGGTTCGACGCCCTAATAATCGAAGGTTCAGCCGAGAAACCGGTTATTCTCACCATTGATGATGGAAGTGTCAGGTTTGAGGATGCCTCTCACATCTGGGGTATGCTCTCCCTCGACGCTGAAAGAGCTGTGAAGGACGAACTTGGAGGAGACTTCCACACAGCGGTCATAGGTCCCGCAGGAGAAAACCTCGTGAAGTTCGCTGCGGTAAACTGCGACTTCGGAAGGCAGGCTGCCCGGTGTGGCGTCGGAGCAGTCATGGGCAGTAAGAGGCTGAAGGCCATAGCCGTCAGGGGAAGCGAAGCCATACCGGCTGCCAACTTGGACAGGCTTAAAGAAACCTACAAGGAAACTGTTGCTTGGATGATTAAGCATCCGGCCTTCGACCTCTGGAAAAGGCAGGGCACTATGCAAAGCGTAGACTGGGCTAACGAGTTAAGCTGCCTGCCTACGAGAAACTTTCAGGAAGCCCGATACGAAGAGTTCAAGAAGATAAACGGGGATAGAATGGAATCCCTAACCAGGCTTCACAACAAAGGATGCTACCTCTGCCCAATTAGGTGTGGACAGGTTAACCAGGTGGAAGGCATGGTGGTTGAAGGGCCAGAATATGAAACAGCTGTGATGCTTGGAAGCAACTGCGCCCTACCGAGCATAGAAGACGTTGTCTACGCGAACTACCTCTGCGACCAGTTGGGCTTGGACACCATTTCAACAGGAAACACGGTTGCCTTCGCCATGGAATGCTACGAGAAGGGATACCTAGACAGGGAAGACACGGGTGGAATTAAACTGAAGTTCGGAAGTTCTGAAGCCCTCAACGAGACAGTTAAAAAGATAGCCTACCGGGAAGGGATAGGAAGCCTTCTCGCTGAAGGAGTTAAAAAGGCAAGTCAGGTGACAGGCTACGCTTCTGAAAGGTTTGCCATGCACGTTAAAGGCTTGGAAATAAGCGGGTACGATGTTAGAGGCGCTCCGGCCATGGGTCTCGCCTATGCAACCTCGGACATTGGAGCCCACCACAACAGGGCTTGGGCTATAACCTACGACATAAAAACGGACAGGCGGTCATACGGCGAAGACAAGGTCGAATGGGTTATCTACCTCCAGCACATACGCCCCCTATTCGACTGTTTAGGCGTATGCAGGTTTCCATGGGTTGAACTGGGGCTGAACGCAGACTACTACGCGGAATTCTACACGTATGCTACAGGCGTTAAAACAAGCTTGGAAGAGCTTTTGAAAGGTTCGGAGAGGGTTTGGAACCTGACTAGGCTAATCAACCTGAAGCGGGGATTGAAGGCAGAAGATGACTGGCTGCCTCCAAGGGTCTTCGAAGACCGCATACCCTCAGGGCCTCTGAAGGGCTTAACCCTCAGCAGAGAGAAGTTTAGGTGGATGATTGAAAAATACTATGAGCTCAGGGGCTGGAGTGAAAACGGGGTTCCAACCGAGGCTAAACTCGGCGAGCTAGGGCTTTTGGATTCTCCCAGTCTCAGTTCATGAGAAGCTCTTTCGCACGCTGGGTTGCCTTGACAACAGCCTTAATAATGGTTGTCCTGATTTTTCCCTCCTCAAGCTCGATTATCCCGTCTATGGTCACCCCGCCGGGGGTTGTCACCAACTCTCTAAGCTTCGCCGGGTGCTCCCTAGTCTCAAGAACCATTCTCGCCGAGCCTAGAACCGTCTGGGTTGCAAGCAGAAACGACAGTTCCCTAGGCAGTCCAACCTTCACTCCCGCCTCGACTAGGGCTTCAACGATAAGGTAAATGTAGGCTGGACCGCTTCCACTTAAGCCTGTTACCGCGTCCATATGTCTCTCTTCAACCACTACAACCCTGCCGACTGAGCCGAAGATTTCCTTTACGACTTTAAGGTTTTCCTCCGTAACGTTCCCCGCCGGGGCTACGGCTATGATGCCCTCTCTGACGAGCACCGCGATGTTAGGCATTATCCTTACAACCTGAATGTCGCTTCTCTTCAAGCTTTTAAGGATGTAGCTTACGCTGACTCCCGCCGCGGTAGAAACCAGTAGCTGCTCTGCGGTGAGTAAACCGCTGATTTCCTCCAGCACCTTTCCGATGTCCCTCGGCTGAACGGAAACTATGATGACATCGCTGCCTTCAACCACCCTCCTATTATCCGTTGTACACGGAATCCCATAGGTTTCAGCTATGTAACCGCAGCGTTGCTCTGCTACGTCGCTTGCACGAAGGTTTTCAGAGGTTGCCATCCCCGACTTAAGCAGCCCTGAAATTAATGCTTCCCCTATCTTTCCTGCCCCAATAACGCCAATCCTCTTAGCAACCAACCTTCAGACACTCCACGAGTTTCCACGCGTCAAAGTCTTAATGTTAATCTAGCGTAGCCTTCAACTTTAAAGATTCAGGTTCGCACGGCATTTCTGCTTTTCAAAGCCTCGATTCTCCGGCAGTCCGCGCAGACAGGCTGGGAGGATGGAAGCCCGCAAACCTTGCAGTACATGTACTCCGGCTGAGGTATGCTACACTCTATTAGGGGTATAAGCTTCTCGAAGGCCGACAGCACTCTGTATTTGAACCCTGGCTCCTCACTCTCCCAAAGGTCTAGAAGCCGTTTACCCCTAAGTGAGCGTGAACCTGAAAGGTAGGGGCACTTCTGCCTGCTGAAGGGCAGGCTTAAAAATTCAGCGTACAGGAAGGCTTCCCTTTCAGGCGTCCTGTAGAAGGGCTTAACCTTTCTCGGGAGAGGCTGTTGGGCTGGCAGCACGGGTTTAAGCCTTACCAGCTGCTGGAAGTCTCCAGCCGTGAAAGTTGCCATGAGGCTTTCAACGGTGTCGTCTAGGTTATGCCCGGTTACCAGAGCGTCCACTCCAAGCTCCGCGGCTATTCTCCCCAGCCTCCTACGCTTAACCACGCCGCATACGGAGCACAGCTTACTCCCATACCTAGTAGCCTTAAAATCGCCTATGGCGAAGCCTTCCTCACTCTTTAAACGGTAAATCTTAAGCTTCACGTTGAGGCTTCGGCATAGGGCTTCAACGCTCCGCTCAGCCTCCTCCGAGTATTCAGGTATTCCAAGGTCTAGGTGGACGGCCACCAGCTGAACAGCTGGAAAGGCTTCGCGCAGGCTGTGGAGGAGGGCTGCACTGTCCTTTCCTCCTGAAACAGCTACGGCAACGCTGGCGTCGGCTGGAAACATTTTATAGGCTTCAACAGTGCGTCTAACCCTGTTCGGAAAAAATTTTTCCGTGAAGCATGTGCGGCAAAGGTTTAACCTAGCGTAAGCCAGCCGTATCTCTGCTTTTTCTTTGCCGCAGAGCTTACATCTGCCCATCGGCCTTCAGCCTTAAAGTTAAATTTCCCCTTTAAACCCTTTAAGGTTGGAGGGTTTAGGAACGCTTACGGTTATAGTAGACTACCGGGAGAAAAGCTCGAGAGTTCCGGAAGCCTTAGAACTGTTAGGCGTAAAAGTTTTCTACCGGAATCTTACGGTTGGAGACTACATTCTCTCTGAGGTGCACGCCGTCGAAAGGAAGACGGTTAGAGACTTCGTTTCATCCCTTTATTCAGGCAGGCTTTTCGACCAAGCGTTAAGGCTTACGGAAGCCTACATAGAGCCTATCCTGATAGTGGAGGGAAACCTTCAGGAAGCCCTAGAAACCGTTGAAAACCCTAGAGCCATATGGGGCGCTATTGCATCCCTAAGCCTGAAGCATAGGAAGTTCCATATTTTCTTCACAGGCGATGAAGGCCAGACAGCCGAGCTAATCTACGCTCTGGCAAGGCAGGCTTCAACCCGCCCAAGACACCTAGGCCCCGTAGTTAAGCAGCGTAAAAAGCTTGGAAGCCTTGGAGAAGCACAGCTAGCGGTCGTATGCAGCCTTCCAGGTGTGGGGCCTAAGCTGGCTGAGAGGCTGCTGAAAACCTTTAAAACGGTTAGAAGGGTTTACACTGCCTCCGCCAGGGAGCTGACCTTGGTGGAAGGTTTAAGCCTTCAGAAGGCTGAAGTCATAGCACGCCTTCTAGATTCGCCCTATAAGGGTAAAGTTAAAGCTGCACGTCAGGGAATCCTTGAGGAGCTTGTGGAGGGCTGAAAACCTCGGAAAGGCTTAGCAGGTTTAACGCTCCCAGATACGCCTACTGTACATGTCCTCCCAAGTACAACATAAACCCCTACCTTGGAAGATGCGTCCACAACTGCCTCTACTGCTACGCTGTTAAGTTTCCCTCCTTCCAAGGACCCCTAAAGCCGAGGTTTAAACTTGCCAGAGAAATAGGAAGAATGACTGTCAGGACCAGGCCTAAGCTCCCTGTGATGCTAAGCGACACCACAGACCCCTACCAGCCGGCTGAAGCCAGATACGAAATTACAAGGAGATGTCTTGAAGCCCTAGTGAAGGAGGATTTCCCGGTTTTAATAGTTACCAAGTCCGACCTTGTAACCCGGGACCTAGACCTTCTGTCCAGCGGGAAAACAGCCGTATCCGTAACGGTTACAAGCCTTGACGACAGGTTTTCCAGGCTTATGGAGCCGGGGGCACCCCACCCCTTCCGGAGGCTTAAAGCCCTGAGAAAGCTGGCTGAAGCCGGAATTCCAACCATCGCCAGAATCGACCCTATAATTCCAGGGTTAAACGATGATCCTGAAGACCTAGAACACTTGGTTATGAGGCTTAAAGACATGGGCGTGAAGCATGTTACAGCTTCAACCCTTAAACCTGTCCGAGGCTTCTTCAGAAGGCTTGAAAAGGTAAGCCCGCAGCTGTCAGCCAGGCTTCAGGAAGCCTACAGGCAGGCTAAAACCGTCGCTGGGTATGGATACCTGCCAAGCCAGCTTAGGCTGAAAACTGTGAACCTCGTCCGCGGATACGTTTTAAGGGAGGGCATGACCTTTGCTTCCTGCCGGGAGAACCTTCAGCACCTCAACACTTCCATCTGCGACGGAACAGCCTACATATACAAGCAGACAAGGCTTAGCAGCAACTTTTAACAGTCACACCACAAAACTCAAATTTAGACGGGGAGCATAGCTTGAAATTTTTCTCTTCAAAGCTGGTGTAATCGGCGATAACTTTTAAATTCTCATTCAAACATTTTCTCTGAGAGCTATGGCCTTTCGTGAGCGTTTCGAAAGTGGAATAGCAAGGTTTAACGAGAAGGCTAAGGGAAGCCCTGAAATCCTAGAGGTCCTAGAGGAATACGATGGGCGGACTATAACTCTTAAGGTCACAGACGACACGGTCTACGTTTTCAAAATTGGAAAGGAAGGCTTAAGCCTTGAGGTTTCCCCGTTCAACCCTCCCGAAGACATGTACCTTGAAACCAGCAGCCAGATTCTACGCCGGATGATAGACGAGAAAAAACTTAACCCCGTAGACCTGCTTCTCGGAAAAATAAAGTGGAGAAACATAAGCCTTAAAGAGGTTAACATTGTTAAGAGGCTGCTGGAAGCCTAGTCCAGCGCCCTTCGGAGAGGTTCACGTTTGCCTTCGAAAGTTAAGGTGGCTGAGGCTAAAGCCCCGGCGAAGGTGATTCTCCTAGGCGAACACTTCTGCGTTCACGGAGCCCCAGCCTTAAGCATGGCTGTAAACCTCTACGCTAAGGTTAAAGTTAAAGCCAGCAGGCCTAAGCCGTCAGAGGAACCACGCCTTGAGGCTTCCCTAAAAATTCAAGGGGTTGAAGGATTCCTCGGGCTTTCCCAAGCCATAAGGCTGGCTGCTAAGGCTGTGCTAGAAAAAGTTGAAAGAAAACTTCCAAAGGGCTTTCCAAGCCTGGAAATTGAGGTTTCCTCAGAGATTCCTGTGGGGGCAGGCCTCGGCTCTTCTGCTTCCATAGCCTCCGCTACCATTGCAGCAGTCTCCAAAATCGCAGGTTTAACTCTCTCT
>LUCC01000019.1:21692-24572 GCA_001593855.1 Candidatus Hecatellales archaeon B24
TCCATACCTGAAAGGTTTATCCACGGCAACCCTTCTGGAATAGACCAGGCAACCGTAATCCTAGGCGGCCTCATCCTCTTCCGGAGGGGGGAGCCTCCCAGAAGGCTTACCTCGGCTAAACTTCCAAGCCTGATAGTAGGCGACACCGGAGTTAGAAGGGCGACGAAAAGGCTGGTGGAGAAATTTGGAAGGCTTCTCCGTCAGAAGCCCAGAAAATACCTTCAGGAGGCTGAAAACCTAACCTTTGAGGCTGTGAGGGCTTTAAGGGAAGGCAGCTTTGAAAGGCTGGGAGAGGCTGTGAACAAGTCTCATAGGCTTCTGTCAAGGCTTGACGTTTCAACCCCTGAGCTTGACAGGCTGGTTGAGGCAGCTTTGAACAGTGGAGCCCTAGGAGCCAAGCTTACGGGGGCTGGAGGAGGAGGATGCATGATAGCCCTGGCAAAGCCTGGTGAAGCCTTGAAGGTGGCTGAGGCCTTGAGGAAGGCTGGAGGAAACCCCTACCTCGTCGAAATCGACAAAGAAGGCTTAAGGCTTCTGCAGTCTCTGCCAGGCTAAGCTTTTACGAGGGTTCCCTTAGCCTCTAAGCCTTGAAGGGCTTTACCCACGTTGCCAGGCTTTAAAGCGTTAACTATCAGCACGGTTCCCCCTTTAGAAACGAAGTCTTTAACCTCGAGAATTTTCTGTTTCATCCCCCCAGTCACATCCACGGCCCTAGAGCCCCTGATACCGCTTAAAATTGCTCTGAACCTCCTCCCGTGAACGTTTAACTCCCGAACCATTCTCGAGTTAGGGTTAACCTTCGGGTCTGAAGTGTAAACTCCGTCAACATCCACCCCCATGATTAGGCGTCGGCTTCCAAGCTTTAAGGCTAGAGCCGTGGAAAGCCTGTCTCCGGACAGAATGGCGAACCCCTGCTTTAGGTCCAGTACAGCATCGCCGTAGAGGACGGGAACCCCTCCAAGCCTTAAAACGCCTAAGACAGGCTTCAAGTTAAGGCTTGAAATCCTGCCAGCCCTGGTGACGGCTAAAGCCGAAGTTTGAAGTCCTACCGCTGGAACCCCGGCTAGATTTAAAGCTTTAACTATGATGCTGTTCAGCTGGAGCATGGCTTCCCTCGTCCGGGTGAAGCCTGCAAGCTGCATTCTCCCGCCCGTATAGCCTTCGGCAAGCCTGTAGGCTTGAGCGTAAGGGTGGCCGAAGCTTCCTCCTCCATGCACCACTAGGAGGCTTGGAGGTTTGGCGTCAGCTATCTCCCTTGAAAGCCTGCGGATGGCCTGCAGGTTTGGCGTTTCAACTTTGTCTTTAAAAGTTACCACCGAGCCTCCGAGCTTCAGTAATGGAGGAGGCTCAAGGCTTCCAAGCTTCAACCCTTCCATCCTCCCACAGGCGAACTCTGTCCCCTGTTTTCAGGTTTTCAACAGGGTCCAGGTTGAACCTGTCTGCAAGCGGGATTTTGGCTAGAATGCAGCCTATAACCACTATGGGCTCGGCCTCCCTGTTCAAGATGGCTTTGGGAGCTGTGCCATACTTAGCCATGGCGTAAAGCACGTAGGAGCCTACGGTGCTACCCTTCCCGTAGGGGAAAACAAGGATTTTCCCTGAAACCTTAACCCCTTGAAGCATGTGGCCTTTCTCAACGACGACGCCTGTCTCAGGGTTGACACCCCCATAAAAGGATAAAGGCTGAGGGGAAACTAGGGCTTCCCCTTCAACTCTTCCAGCCACGATCACCCGGCCCCTAAGCTTTATCACGGCTTAACCCTTCCTTTAACCGCTATTTCAACGCAGCGTTTAGTGCTGGCTAGGGAGGCTTCAAGGCTTCCGGAAAGGTAGTGTACCGCCTTGAAAGAGTCGGCTAAAACCGTTTCAACCCCCATCTCTTTCAGGGGGGCGACAACCATGCAGGTGTCCTTTAAAACTAGGATGCCTGCTCCCTCAAGGATTTCCACGAGTCCAAGCTTTAAAGCCTCGGAGTAAGTTCTCCTAGAGGTGCAAATCCAAAGTCTACCCTTAACCCGTTTCCCCTTAACCATTTCTGCAATCCTTCTAAGCTTTCCGAGGCTGCAGTGGGGACATCCGAGGAAAATGCAGTCGAAGCTTTCGCCATTCAAAGGAAACCTTTCAAAAACCTTCCTAATCATTTCCTCTGAAACCTTAGCTTTCTCAACGTCTTCAATTTCTTTTCTATATTTAGGGGCTTCCGGGGTTAAGTTTTCCACGTGGTATAGGGCTACCGCTCCTGAGGAAGCCATGGCTGAGCCTAAAGCTTTAAACTCTTCCAGCCCTCCAGTTTTTACCCCGCGGAAGTACGGGACGGCGTTACCATGGTTTAACCCTACAAGATAGCCTAAGCCTCCAAAATCTAAGACATCCTTCAGCCTGGCTTCAACCTCAACCAGCAGCGTAGGCTTCCTATTCTCTTCGAGGTGAAAGCCATAGTTCGGTGTTCTTCCCGTGACCGCTGACGCGAGAGCAGTTATCCCGCTTTCCCTGTTGGTTCTGACACCTAAAACCGAGTTAGCATAGGCTACAGCTGAGGATTCAGCCCAAGCCACACTCTCCCCCGTGCCAGGCCTGTTCCCAGCCTCATAGGGCGTACACGTCAGCCCTCCACCAACCCCCATACGTTTGAAAGCCTCATACACTTGAAGCTGCTTCTCAGCGAAGCTTTCAGGCACCCCCATGAGCCTCCATTTTTCCTGGTCCATTCCAGCCGGGTTTAACGTCGCCTTAACATACGGTTGGACTTTGGCTCCTTGGGATGCCAAGTCTTCGAGGAGGTCTAACCCTGGAACGCCTATATTCTTGTAGGAAACTCCTGAAACGTGTACGCTTGAAACCTTGAGCATCTTGGTTGCCCCGTAGATTTCGCCTAGGGCA
>LUCC01000020.1:0-1630 GCA_001593855.1 Candidatus Hecatellales archaeon B24
GGGACAGGTAAAAGCACCTATGCTAGGGCTCTAGCTGAAGCCTTCGGGCTGAAGCATGTTTCAGCTGGAGGAGCCTTCCGAAGGCTGGCTGAAAGCTTCGGCTTAACCCTTCAAGAGCTAACCGAGAAGGCTGCTGAGGACAGAAGCATCGACGAGAAAGTGGATGGAATGGTTAGGGAGGAGGCCCTGAGGGGCGGAGTGGTTGTGGACGGAATGATCTCGGCGTGGATGGCTGAGAACGCCCACGTGAAAATCTGTCTTCAAGCTCCCGACGAGGTGAGGTTTAAACGTGTAGCCCAGCGTGACGGGTTAAGCCTGGAGGAAGCCAGAAGGCTGACGCTTGAAAGGGAGAAAGCTGAAAGGGAGCGTTACAAGAAGTATTACGGAATAGACATAAGCGACCTGTCCGTTTACGACATTATACTTAACACCGAGCTTTTACCCTTAGAAGCTAACATTAAGGTTTTGACGGGTGTGGTAAGAGAATATGTCAGGTTTAAGCTTGAAGGCTGAGGGAAAGGTGGTGGCAGAATGGTAATCCCGGAAATCGGGAGGGTGTGCGTTAAAAAAACCGGAAGAGAAGCTGGACGGCGATGCGTAGTAGTGGACACGATAGATAAAAACTTCGTCCTCGTAACAGGGCCTAGAAACGTTACAGGGGTTAGACGTAGAAGGTGCAACGTCGACCATCTAGAGCCCACCGAGCTTAAGCTCCCTATAAAGCGGGGGGCAGACGATGAAACCGTGGCTGAAGCCCTAACGAAAGCCCTTGGAAAGGAGCTTCCCGCTGAAAAAGCTGAGAAGCCTGCTGCCAAGAAACCGGCGAGAAAGCGTAAGCGGAAAACCGAAGGGGAAGGTGAAGCTTGACCTTCATGAAGGTTCAGCCTCCCTGGCAGGCTAAGAGGGAAACCCTGGTTCGAGAGGAAGCTGAAACCAGCGGGAAATACGGCTTCCAACCCTACAGCAGGCCGCTTGACGAGCATTTAAGGTTCGGCTACGTGAACCTGGATAAGCCTTCCGGCCCCTCAAGCCATGAGGTTACAGCCTGGGTAAATTTTGAGGCTGGACCGTGCAGGCCACGGGGGGACTCTTGAAGCCTGGGGAAGGGCTGGAGAAATCCACCTGTGACCGGTGTTCTACCCATAGGGCTTGAGGAAGCCACTAAAACCGTTCAAGCGGTTCTGGCCGGAGGCAAAGAATATGTCGGCGTGATGAAGCTTCACGGCGAAGTAGACTTCAGCAGGGTTGTAAAGGTGTTCAAGGAGTTCACCGGTGAAATCTACCAGAGGCCTCCCCTCCGCTCCTCGGTTAAGCGTAGGATAAGAACCAGAACCATCTACTACTCAAGCGTCCTCGAAATGGAAGGGCGGAACGTGCTCTTCAAGGTAGGATGCCAATCTGGAACCTACATTAGAAAGCTCATCCACGACATAGGAGAAGTTCTATGCGTAGGAGCGCACATGGCTGAACTCAGGCGCACCAGAGCCGGCCCCTACACCGAAGACAGCAGCCTCATCAGACTTCAAGACCTAGCCGACGCCCAAGCCTACTACCAGGAGAAAAAAGATGAAACCTGGCTTAGAAGGGTGGTTCTCCCCGTGGAAACATCTGTCGAGCTCCTGCCGAAGGT
>LUCC01000020.1:1721-12095 GCA_001593855.1 Candidatus Hecatellales archaeon B24
GCCGCTGTCATGACGCTTAAAGGAGAGTTAGTGGCCCTAGCCGAAGCTGAAATGTCGACGGAGCAGATTTTGGAGGCTGAGAAGGGGATAGCGCTGAAAACGGAAAGGGTGGTAATGCCTAAGGGAAGGTATCCTAAAGCATGGTGAAGCCTGTTGAGGGTAGACTTTCACACGCATCTAGGCCCCTCACTTTCTCTCGGTTTGCAGGTTTCCCCTGAGGAAATTCTAAGGCAGATGGCTGAGGCGGGAGTGGACAGAACAGTGGTTTTCCCTTTCCCCTCAGCAGCCGTAGCGGATAAGGCGGTGAACAATTGGGTTCTGGAAGAGGCTGGGAGAAGAAAGGTTTTCTACCCCTTCTACTATGCCCCCGACGACCTTGCACCGCCTCCTGAAGGCAAAGGCTTCCTAGGCGTGAAATGGCACTGGGTTCGGGGAGTTTCAGACTGCAGTTCAAACTATTCGGTGCTGGAAGACCCGGGGCTTAAAGGCTTCGTTAAAGCCGTTGCCAGCCTCCGTTTACCTGTAATCTTCGAAGAGGAATTCAACTTCACAGTTAGGTTCGTCGAGAAGTTTCCTGAAGTCCTACTGGTGGTTCCCCACCTAGGTATGCTTGGGGGGAATCCTCTGTCCTTCCTTAAAGCCTTCAAGGAGAACGAGAACGTGTGCTTTGACACCTCGCTGGCTTCACCTCAAACCATTAGGGCTTTCATAGAGGAAGTTGGACCGGAAAGAATTCTTTTCGGCTCAGACATACCCTTCGGCCACATGAAAACCGAGCTGAACAAGATCCTGTCGCTTGAGCTGGAACCTAAAGCCTTGAGCCTGGTAACCGGGGGAAACGCTCTGCGCCTCATGGGCCTCGCAGAAAAGTAAGCCAGCTTCCATGTTCCAACAATTTCCTGGTAATGTCCTCTGCGGTGGGGCTAAAGGTTTATCTTGACTGGCAGACGACCTATAATGCGGTTATGGCCATGATGGTTGAACTCGTATTTTTCATAGTAGGCGCCTTTGCCTCCTACATCATAGATGTATGGTGGTGGTCGATAGACTACAGGAAGGCTGAAAGAGGCCTGGAATTCCATGAACACTACCATGTAGGCCTAGAGCTGTTAATTTTAAGTTTAATCCTTTACCATTTCACCTTGTCCGCCCTAGCCTTCATCCCCGTTGGGGCAGGCTTCGGCTTCATAACAGCTGAATGGCGGCAGGTCGTAGAGGTTGCGGGAAGAAAGGTTCAGCCAGGCCACCCCTTCGCCTACGGCTCCAAACACTTCCGCCAGAGCACAGTTTTCGGCTTTCTTCTGCTTGTAATCCTTGCCGTAGCCGTCCTGTGGCTTCTAAAATAATGGTATTTTTTGGTGGCGGGCCCGGGGGGATTTGAACCCTCGACCTGCAGCTCCGGAGGCTGCCGCACTATCCAAACTGTGCTACGGGCCCCTCCTTCCAGATTGAAGGTTTGAGTAAAGCTTAATTAAAGTTGCTGGATAAAATTTGGTTTGTCGGCTATTCAACCGTATGGAAGGTGTTAAATTTTATGGGTGAAAAAATTACTGTAAGCCTTATCAAGGCTGACATAGGAAGCCTCGCAGGCCACCACCGCGTCCACCCCAAACAGATGGAAATGGCGGAGAAGCTTCTGGCCGAAGCCAAAGACAGCGGCCTCCTTCTAGACTTCAGAGTTTTCCATTGTGGAGACGACCTCCAGCTTCTCATGACCCACAGGAGAGGTGAAAACAGCCCTGAAATCCACGGTTTAGCCTGGAACATTTTCAAGGAGGTCACCGAGAAGGTTTCAAAGTCTCTGAAGCTTTACGCTGCAGGACAAGACCTGCTGGCTGAAGCTTTTTCAGGGAACATTAAGGGCATGGGCCCGGGCGTAGCTGAACTGGAATTCGAGGAGAGGGCAGCAGACCCCCTCGTAATCTTCGCAGCCGACAAGACGGAGCCAGGCGCATGGAACTATCCGCTCTACAAGATTTTCGCAGACCCCTTCAACACGGCAGGCTTGGTTATAGACCCATCTCTCCACGGAGGCTTCAAGTTTGTGATTCTCGACGTCTTTGAAGGCTTAGAAGTGGAGCTTAACTGCCCTGAAGAAGCCTACGACCTTCTCGCCCTCATAGGAACTCCAAGCCGCTACGTTGTAAGTAAAATCTACAGGAAGGACGGTCTTCCAGCCGCTGCAGCCAGCACAAGCAGGCTTTCGCTGATAGCAGGCCGATACGTCGGCAAAGACGACCCTGTATGCATCGTCCGCGCTCAACATGGCCTCCCAGCCGTAGGTGAAGTGTTGGAACCCTTCGCTTTCCCTCACATAGTGGCAGGATGGATGAGGGGAAGCCACCACGGACCTTTAATGCCTGTACCCCTCAAATATGCCCAGTGCACCAGATTTGACGGTCCGCCACGCGTGGTCGCCCTAGGATTCCAGATTCACAGCGGCATACTGGAGGGCCCGGCAGACCTCTTTGACGACCCAGCCTTCGACCTGGCAAGGCAGAGGGCTAACGAGGTGGCAGACTTTCTAAGGCGGCATGGCCCCTTCATGCCTCACAGGCTTGGACCCGACGAAATGGAGTATACGACACTCCCAAAGGTGCTTGAAAAACTTAAAGACAGATTCAGGAAGGCTCAGTGAAGAAATTTGAAGGCCGCCATAAAGCTTCCAGCCATCATTGTCAACTTCAAATGCTACCTGGAATCCACAGGCTCAAGAGCGCTTGAACTCGCGGAGAAATGTGAGGAGGCAGCCCGCCGATACGGGGTAACCGTAGCCGTGGCCCCCCAGTTCACAGACCTTGCGAGAATAGCTGAACGTGTGAGCATACCGGTTCTAGCTCAGCATGTGGACGGAGTTAAGCCTGGAAGCCGCACAGGACACGTGCTTCCCGAAGCCGTTCATGAGGCAGGGGCTGTGGGAACCCTGCTAAACCATTCAGAGCGTAGAATCTCCCTTGAAGCCATAGGAGAAGGCATAGCCAGGGCGAAGGAGGTTGGGCTAACCACGGTGGTATGTGCAGACACGCCGGAGGCATGCGGTAAAATAGCTGGGCTGAACCCTGACCTCATCGCCATCGAGCCTCCTGAACTCATAGGCACAGGAATACCTGTTTCAAAGGCTAAGCCGGAAGTAGTTACCGGAGCCCTTAAGGCTGTTGGAGCGATGAACCCAAAGGTTCCCGTGCTCTGCGGTGCAGGAATAACCTCAGGCTCCGACGTTGAAGCAGCGATAAAACTTGGAACCAGAGGTGTTCTCCTAGCCAGCGGAGTTGTTAAAGCTGAAAAGCCGGAAAAGGTTCTAGCCGAAATGGCTGAAGCGCTGGTTAAAGCCGAAGGCTGAACACCTAAACCTCCACCTTTTTCACCTTTCCTTCAAAACCTTTAATTGCCCCAAAACTTCCCAGAATTTTTTAGGAGGTACGCTAAAGGTTGAAAGTCCGTTTGTTTTCAGCCCAGCTTCTTCTCATTGCAATTCTGCTTTTATCATTGTCATCTGCAGCTGCAACTTCACAGGTTAAGGTTTACCTCCAACCTGACCGCCAGCAGGTTTCCCCAGGAGACACTCTGACCGTCAGAGTTTACGTGGAACCTGGAGAAGCTGGCCTCAGCGCTGGAGAGTTCCACGTGGCCTACCCTTCCAGTCTGCTGAAAGCTCAAAAAGTTGAAGTGGGAGAACTTTTCGGCGATAACCCCCTCATAGGAATGGATAAAACCGAAATAGTAGGCGAGAAAGAAGTTGTAAAGCTGGCTCTTGCAAGGGTTGGGGAAACAAGCAAACCCACAGCCCCAGGAACAGCCTTTACAATAAGGCTGGAAGTGCTTCAAACAGCCTCCAGCGGAAGCTATACGATTAACCTTTCAAAGGTTGACCTAGTTGACGAATCCTTCAACCGCATAGAAGACGTTCAAGTCCAAGAGTGCACCATAACCGTGGAGGTTTTCACGCCAACGCCTACATTTTGACTACGACACCCTCCCCCACTCATCCTACAGAAACCTTAACCTCCCCGACAACCACAACAACTGCTCCTCCTCCAGCCACCACGCCTAAAACCGTTACTTCCACGACTACCACACCCAAGCCTTCTCCCTTCCCAACTCGCCCTGCCACGAAAACGGCCACCCCAACTCCTCCCCCCTCAAAGATTATAGTCTCAGTTTTAGACGAAGCCACCGGGAAGCCTCTGGCTGGCGTAAAGGTGAGAGTGAACGGGCATGAGGCAGTAACCGGGGAAGATGGAAAAACCACTTTCACCGTAGACAAGTCATCCTGCACTGTTACCGCCTCCTTGGAAGGCTACATGGAAAAATCAGTAGTCATCACCGTTGCTCCTAGTGAGGAAACCCTTGTAGAGCTCAGGCTTAAACCAGAGGCTAAGCCTGGGGGAGGCTGTCTCATAGCAACCGCAGCCTTCGGAAGCGAGCTGTCACCACAAGTGCAGGCACTGCGAAACTTCCGAGACCATTACGTGACATCAACCCGTGGAGGCTTAGCCTTTATGAAGGCTTTCAACTCTTGGTACTACGCTTGGAGTCCCACCGTAGCAGAGCTGGAAAGGGGAAACCCGACTTTAAAAACAGCTGTTAGAGGGCTGATTTATCCTCTTCTCATCGAACTGGAGGCTGTGAAAACGGTTTACCCGCTTTTATCTTTCAGCCCTGAGCTGGCAATCCTTACGGTAGGAGTCCTAGTCAGCATGCTTGTAGCCGTAACTTATCTAGCTCCCTTCGCCCTTTTAGCCTCAGCCCTCCTTAAGGGCAGAGTAAGGCTTCCAAGGAGGCTTACTTCAGCAATACCTCTCGTCTTCATCTTGCTTCACTGGGTTAGCCTTCAAGCTGCCAGCTGGCTTTTACCAGTAACGTCCTCAGCCATAGTTCTATCGGTCATGGCCCTAACCCTTCAACTTTTCGTTGGAGGTGTAAGATTTTTAGGTGAAGATGTCTGCTGAAGTAGTCCCACAGGTTTCCACAGTTTCCACCAAAAGATTCGCTAAAAGTTAGCTTTCCTTTTTAGCTTCCAAGTCCTTCCATTTCTGAGTTACCGTGTAGGAGGGGTTTCCGTTTCCCCCTTTCTTTTCTATGAATCCTTCAGCTTCCAGCTGGTCCACGTAAAGCTTTGCTACAACAGGGTCTAAGGGGTCTTCTAAAGCCTCGTTTAGGGCTGCCTCCAGCTCGCTTAAGGTTTTCTCTCCTTCCTTAAGCTTTTTCATGATAATCTTTGTAGGAACACATCTTACATCCCGCTCAAAGGCTTTGACATCTTCCTCTGAAGCCAACGGAGCCCACCTCAAACCTCCAATGAGGTTTAATGGTAGAGTCAGGGGAAGAGTAGAAAAAGGTTTCTCTTCAGGCTTCGACGGTTCCCCCAACCCTAAGGAAGGTTCTGCCAGAATAGTGGGTTACAGGCTTGAAGTCCAAGGTTTCCACGTGCTCCTCCAAAACCTTTCCGACTATGAGATGGTGGTCTCCAAACTTCCTGTCAAACTCCAAACGGCATTCAAGCTGTACAGGGCATCCTTCTATTCTCGGAGGACGCACCTTCACGCTTTCAAGCTTGGTTAAGCCTGCCAGACGGAACTTGTCGGTTTCCCTCCCAGACCTGCTTCCGCAAATCCATACTTGGCTCAGCATGGTTTCCGTTGGAATGTTCACCACGAACTCTCCTGTCTCTTGAAGATTTAAGTAACTGTACCTTGAAGGGTCGATGGAGAAGGCTACATACTTGGGGTTAAAGCTTAAGGGCATCAGAAAGGAGAAAGCCGCAACGTTAGGCTTTCCCTCCCTGTTACAGGTTGTTATCAGCGCTACAACCCTGGGGAAAACAAGCTGGCTTATCTTTCTCCCTCCTGCCATCTCCTTAAACCTCCAACACGCCTTTCCACCCGGAAATTTAGCTTTCATGCTAGGTGGATAAGCTTCTCCTGTGTGAAAGGTGTTTCCACCACACTATTTTTGAAGTATTTCTTTAAGGGATTTCCCGCCTATAATCCAGTCTTCCGACGGCTTTTCGTTAAAGACCACCCATACAGCTTCCTTGGTCAGCCTTGGTATCTCCCTTATTAGTATGTCGCAGATTTCACTGCCTATCCTAGTCTTCTGCTCCGGTGATAGCTCCCCTCCAACCAGGCTGATTTCAACCACGGGCAAGAAGGTTCACCAAGCAAAAAAGAGCATTTCTCCCTTAAACAGCTTCCGAAGGAAACCTTTCAAGACAGCCTAAACAGCTTCTTTTTGACAATTCTCAGAGGGGTTAGGGTGAAATCTCCAATTTTTATAAGCCCGGTGGCTGGAATCTTAAACTCCATGCCAAGCTTCGCTTCCCCAACCACCTCATACTCTATTTTTCTCGTAGCCATAAGCTTTTTCAAGTGGCTTACCTTTGAAGGCTCTAAGCCTATAAGCCTGCAGGCTGCAGCGTCTAGGGTTAACGTGTCGGAGGAGGCGGCCAGCATGCTGGCCTTGCGGATTCTACCCTTAACCGGGCCTTTCTCGTCTAGAACGTACAGAGCGTCGAGGATGTTCATAGGAGGCCTGAAAATGTGGTAGAGGTCGTATAGGATTCTATCCAGCTTCCAGTGGTATACAATCTTATATTTCTCCTGGATTAGTCCGAAGAGGTTTTTAACTCCAAGGCTTACCTTGGTTAGAACATGGGTTTTCAGCATGGGAAGATTTATGATTTTGGTTTTCAATGCCAGCTCTGGAAGCCTGTACACGCCGTATTTTCCAGAAACGATAACCGTTTTATCCCTGCTCAAGTTCACAACCTTACATCCTAAATCAAGCCTTCTGGCAATTCTGTCGAAGTCTTTGGCTGTCGAATCGGTTTCGCCTACATAGACTTGGGAGGTTCTATCCTTCACCACTTCGACTACGGCTCTAACCAGCTCTAAACTCGTGGTGACTCCTGCTTTAGGCGCCATCAGAAAGTTCGGCTTCAAGAGGACTACGTCGTTTCTTCCAATATCGTTTTTCCATCCAAGCCTGCTGAAAATTTCTTCGACAATATTCTTCACGTTTTCAACCCTGAAAAAGTAGACTTTCCAGGCTTCTGCCTCCGCTTTCAACCGCCTAATCACCAGCTTGCTTTTCCCGCAGGAAGCTGTCGTAAATTTCGGCTTTCCTCTGTTCCACGTGGAAAAGCTTGCTTCTAGCCTGCTTAACTTTTTCAAGCTTTAAATCGCAGGTTAAAAGGATTTCGGTTTCCCCGGCTTCAACCAGTATTTCCCCGTCTGGGTCTATAACCATTGAATGACCGAAAAATCTGTTATCCCCGTAGCTGCCTATCCTGTTGGCTGCAACCATGAAAAACTGGTTTTCCACGGCTCTGCTGTAAAGCATGCTTCTCCAATGGTTTAACCGGTTTGGGAAGGCTGCCACAACAAAAACAATACTTACATCCTTCAACGCCATAACCCTGAATACCTCTGGAAACCTTAAATCATAGCATACAGCCACACCTATCCGGCCGAATTCCACGTCGAAAATTCCCAGCTTCCTTCCAGGCGTAAAATACAGGTGCTCCTTCAAGGGCTTGAAAAGGTGTATTTTAGAGTAGACCCCAACAAGCCCTTCAGGGCCTACCAAGGGAACCGTATTAAAAATTTTTCCCTCTTTAAACTCTGCTATAGAGCCGATAATATACATGTCATGCTGAACGGCTTTCTCTTTAAGCATGCTGACGGTTTCACCATTCAGCGGCTCAGCCAGCTCAGGCAACTTGTCCAAGATGTAGCCGACTGGCCACAGTTCCGGCAGAACTAAAACATTAGACCTCCGCCTTCCAGCTTCCTCTATAAACTCTAGGGCTTTCCTCCGGTTGGCTTCAACGTCGCCCTGCCGTACATCCATCTGAGCCAGGGAAACGGTAACCATCAGAATCCCCTTGCCAGGCAGCGGTGAGCGTGATGGCGCCGGGGGTGGGATTTGAACCCACGAGGCCCAAGGGGCCACAGACTTCCTGGCAGCAGCCTCCAGGCCTGCCCCTTTCCTGACTAGGGTACCCCGGCCCAAGAAGCCCTTAAACTTTTCTTATTCATTTAAGTTTCGCCTTATTATTAATGGGCTTTTGATAGGTTTAAACGGTTTTAGGTTTGGCTAGGCGATAGGGGATGCCGTGGCCTGGCACGTTTCTCCACATCATGTTCCACATGTCCTCTTCAAAGATGGCTTCCCGCCTGATGACTGCCTCCAAAAGGCGTTTCATAAGGGTGTGATGTCTAACCTCGTCTTTCAGGCGTTTACCTTAAATTTCAGGTTAACCTGCCTATTAGGTTGAGCTTCACAGGCTTTCCTTGGAGGCCGTCGGATTGAAGGTTGCCGCCGAATGCCTGCCATGCCTGTTCGAGAGAGGATACAGAGAGACCACCTACCTCACAGAAAATGAAAGGCTCAGAATAGAGGCTTTAAGGAAAGTTCTAAAAATGATGGCTGAAGAGTTCAGCGGGGAAGCCTACCCAGCCAAGCTTGGAACCCTCAGGGACAGAATTATAAAGGATTTCTTCGGAGGAAGAGACCCTTACGCCGAAATGAAGAAAAGCTCTAATAGGCTGGCTTTGAAGCTTCTGCCGGAAGCCGAAAACTTTGTCTCTAAGGCCGGAAGCCCCTATGAAAAGTTTAGAAGAGCCTGCCTGGTGGCTGCTAGGGCTAACGCCCTAGAGTTCGACGTTAAAGGCTACAGGTTTCATCTTGAAGACTTCAAGCTTTCCCTCAGAAGCCGTGTTCTAACCCCGGACCATACGAGAAAGGCTTACAGGCTGGTTAAAAACGGGGGGCTGGTTTTCTACCTAGCCGACAACGCTGGAGAAATAGTTCTGGACAAGGTTCTAGTAAGCGTTTTGAAGGAGTTCAAAGCGGAAGTGGTTTTAGTTGTTAAGGGAGGCCCTGTTCTCAACGATGCAACACTGGAAGACGTGAAGGCTTCAGGTATAGGTGAAATGGTTGACAGGGTTGAGACCATAGGAGATACCGTAGGCTTCATCTGGGATGAGGCTCCAGCACGCCTGAAAAACAGCTTGTCGGAGGCGAAGCTGACTGTTGCCAAGGGTATGGGAAACTACGAAGCCCTAACAGAGCTTGAAGGAGAAAACCTAGGCATCAACGTATTCTTTCTGCTCAGGGCGAAATGCAATCCCATAGCCAGAAGCATTAAAATCAAAAGGGGAGCACTGGCAGCTCTGCTTAAAACCCTGTAAGGGCTACTTGGAAGGCTCTGCTGGAAGCAAGCTGAGGATTTCCTTTATGCTTTTCACCATATAATCCGGTTCAGCCTTAAGGTTTCCACCTTGGGCTTCATAGGGAAGTCCTGAAGGTATAAGGATTGAAACTCCTCCAGCCCTCCTAGCCATTTCAACGTCGTAGAAGCTGTCACCCACATAAGCCATCTGGGAGGGCTGAACCCTAAGTCTTCTGGCTAACTCTAAAAGCATGTCCGGATGCGGCTTTCCCTTTTCCACCTCGTCGTAGCCTACCACGGCATCCATGTAGCTTATTATGTTGAAGCGGGTGAGTATACGCTTGATTCTCTCCCTTTTATTGGAGGAGGCAACTCCGCACAGGTATCCTCTTCTCTTAACCTCAGCTAAAACTTCTGTAACTCCGGGGAAAAGCCTTGAATGTTTAGGCCAAAGCCGGTCGTAGAGTCCATCCTTGGCTTCCACCAGCCTCAGGGCAGCGTTAAGGCTTCCTGTGAACTCCAGTGCTATATCGGTGGTCCGCCTTCCGAAGTGCCTTAGAATTTCCATTTCAGATTTCACCTTTACACCCATGTTTTCTAAGGCGAGCTTCCAGGCTTCGAGAAGCTGGTCTAAATTGTTGACTAGGGTTCCGTCAAGGTCAAAGCCTACGGCTTTAACTTTTTTAAGCACGCCTTACCCATCCGCCTGTTTCAGGCTCTTTACAGTTAAGGCTTAAACATGCAAATAACAGTTTTTTCTTGGGGTTTCTCCGAGGCTTAGACTAAAAGTTTATTAAATGGTCTTTAACGCTCTATTTGTGCGTAGCGTGTATATGTTGCGTTGGGCGATGACGATGTTTTTGAAGCCGGAGCTAGCCGAGTAGGGGAGGTACTACCTGAAATATGAGTGGTAAGAAAGAAGAACCATCCTTTAACGTCTTCGACCACATGCTGGTTCCGAAACATGAAATCCTTTCCGAGAAGGAGGCTGAAGAGCTTCTACGCAAATACAAGATAAAACCTTACCATCTCCCCAAGATTAAGGATACCGACCCTGCTGTTAAGGCTTTAAACGCCAAGCCGGGGGACATAATCAAGATTACACGTAAAAGCCCTACGGCTGGCGAAGCAGTATACTACAGGTTTGTGGTGAGGGAGAAGTAGCCATGGAGGTTTCTGTTAAACCCTCCGAGATAAAA
>LUCC01000021.1 GCA_001593855.1 Candidatus Hecatellales archaeon B24
TCTCAAAAAACTATTCCATAACCCTCATGGACATGGAAGCAGGTCTTGAACACTTAAGCAGGAGAACCGACAGGGATGTAGACATAATGGTGGTGGTGGTGGACAGAAGCAGGCTTGGCTACCTGACAGCCAAGAGGATCAAGGAGCTGGCCAGAGAAGTTCACATAGACTTCAAACGCATACTCGCCGTGGGAAACAACGTTGAACCAGAATTTGAGGATGCCGTAAGAAAACAGGTTGTAGAAGCTGGCCTCGAGTTCGCAGGCTTCATACCGTCAGACCCTAACATAGCCTCCTACGACCTAGAAGGAAAATCTCTGCTTGAGCTTCCTGAAGACAGCCTAGCTGTTAAGGCTGCAAAAGAAATAGCCGAAAAGCTGGGGTTAATATAAAAGGAAAAGGGTTTCGAGGGCGGTTAATGGTTTTCCCGGTTTTTCTCTTCGACAACTATCTTTATGGTGTGGGTTGCGCAGGATATGCATGGGTCGTAGGCTCTGGTTAGAACTTCCATCCTCCAGAAGGTTTCCTTTCTTCCCTCTCCAAGTATGCTTTGAAGGGAGTTCTCGGCTATAACCGTTAGGTCCTGCTCTATGGACGGGGCGTTGATGGCTGTCGGTGTTATAACGTTCGCCAGCCTGATTATTCCCTGCTCATCAGTCTTGTAATGGTGTACGAGCACGCCTCTTGGAGCTTCAACCACGCCTACGCCTTCACCCGCCCTCTCTTTAACCTCTGCTCTTATGGGCCCCCTGGCAAACCTGGCTTCCTCGAGCATGCGTTTGGAGGCTTCAACCGCGTAGACAAGCTCAACGAATCTAGCCGCGTTGTAAGCCATCATGTTTGAGGGGACCTTCCCGAAGAGCTTATAGTAGCGTTCCGCGAGTTTAGATGCTAGGTCCCCTTTCATCCTGTCGGCTACTGCAAGCCTCGCCAGCGGGCCAACCCTATGAACGCCTTCCGGGAACCCTACCTTCCTAAGGTAGGGAAGCTTAACATGCGAGTGGGGTGAAACTCTCTCAGCCAGATATTCCAAGTATTCTGAAGCCTTAAACTCGTAGACGCTGCTGCCTTTCAAGTCTACAACCCTGAGGTTTCCGTCGTAGAGTTCGTGAGCTCCATCCTTCACAAGCCCCATACAGTATTTAGCCTTTATCGGGTAGTTCACTAGTTCAGCCTTCTTCTCAGCGGTATCCATGAACCAGTCAGCTATCTCCCCTGCACTTGCCATGGCCGTGGAGGCTAAGCCCAAAAGCTTCTCCCTTTCCTCTTTTTCAAGGCTCTTGGACATTCCTCCGGGGACGGCGGTGACGACGTGCACACGTTTTCCCCCCAGCATCTCCGTCAGCGCAAGCCCGTAGTCGTAGATGTTTAATGCGTGCTTCAGAAGCTTAGGGTCCTTTTCTCCTAAGCCCAAGATATGCCTCTTCTCAGGAGGCAGGTCTAAGAAGTCTGGAATCGCGAGGAAAGCCAGATGCAGCGTGTGGCTTGTAACATATCCGGCTAGGTTTAAGAGTTCTCTGAGCTCCCAGGCTGCCTCCGGAACTTGAACTCCCCATGCAGCTTCCACCGCCTTGATGGAGGCAAGATGGTGGGCTACGAAGCATATCCCGCAGATACGCTCCGAGATCCTAGGTGCATCCTCAGCAGGTTTACCCTGTAGAAACTTCTCGAAGAACCTCGGCGACTCCACAATGTTCAGTTCAACCTCGCTCAGCTTTCCATCTTCAATTCTTATAATCACGTTTCCATGGCCTTCAACTCTTGTTAGAGGCGTAATTTTAAATTCCTGCCTCATCGCTTCCACCTCCAGCCTATGCTTTACCCTTCGCCTTCCTAGCCATCTTGTAGAGAATCGAAGAGGCGAAGGTGTACCGATAAATCATCCCTGAGAGGGTTTCAATTTTAAGTCGTGGAAACCTCTCTTTGGCTAAGCCTAGAAGCCCGTCGAGCATTGCCAAGCCTTGGTCCCAGGTTTGCTCAGCTGGCCCATAGCAACCGTCGCAGGTAACCCCAGCTCTGACGCAGGCAGCCCCGCATCCAGCCCTTGTAACAGGCCCCATGCAAAGGTATCCCTGCTCTAGAAGGCATTTGTCCGGGTCCGGTGTTCCCTCATGCAGCCTCCTAATGGCTTCAGGTTTCTCCCCTGTTTTCTTCCGCGGGCACTCGTCGCATACGCTTTGGCTGCTTAGGCTTGGGGTTCTGCCTGAAAGCAGGGTTGTCAACACGCTTTCAAGGGTGGTTTCCCTCGGGGGGCATCCTGGAACCATGTAGTCTACCTTGACGATTTCGCTTATGGGTAGAGCTTGAGGTCTTGTTTCAGGCAGGTCCTTTGTAGGCCTGAAGCCTTCAACGGTTGTGGGATTGTCTATGTAGGCGGCTTTGAAGGAGTCGTCAAGCCTGTAAATGTTGACGAGGCCTGGCACTCCGCCGAAGCAGGCGCAGTCTCCAACGGCTATGAGGATTTTCGCTTTTTCTCTAAGCTCTTTCACAACCTCTTCGTCATGGCTTGTTTTCAGGCCTCCCTCCACGATTCCCACGTCAACGTTGTCTGGAATATGCTTGGCATCCATTAGAATGTAGGAGTGAACGAGCTCCACGCTTTTCAGAACTTCCACGAGCTTAGCTGACATGGCCGTCAGGGAAACATGGCATCCGGCGCAAGCCATTAAGGCTATGGTTGCAAGTCTCACCATTACAATCCCGCCTCCTTCAAAATTCTGGGAACAACCCATTCAAAGCCTATAGCCATCATATGTATCCCGGCGGCTGGGGTTGTCTTCCTGATTTCCCTGCAGAGCTCGCTGAAAATTTCAATGTTCTTGTCAACGAATGCCTCCTTGCTTTTCTCTCTAGCTTTCCTAAGCTTCTCCTGGATTTCATCCGGCACCACAACTCCTGGAACATATTTCACCAGCCAGTCCATCATTTTAACGCTTTTAAACGGCGTTATCCCTATCAGAATCGGAATCTTAAGCCCGGCAGACCTGCACTCGCTGAGGAAGTGCTTGATAATCTCGATGTCGTAGAGCGAGTTCGTCTGGAGGAATTCCGCGCCGGCATTCTGCTTTCTAACAAGCTTGTAAATTTCCGGTTCAAGCGGTGTTGCACACGGATTCGCCGAGGACCCTATGTTGAATTTCGGAGGGTTCTGGATTTTGTTTTCCGCGAGGTCAACGCCTTCATCAACTATCCTGCTTATCATGTAGATGAACTGGGTTACGTCAAGGTCCCAGACCTTTCTGGCTCCAGGGTTGTCTCCCATGGTTGTTGTGTCTCCTGAAAGGGCGAGAATGTTTTTAATGCCTAAAGCTCCGGCGGCAAGCAGGTCTGAAACCAGTGCAAGCCTGTTCCGGTCTCTTGCAACCATCTGGTATACTGCTTCAACCCCGGTTTTCTCCTGAATGGTGTAGGATGGGATGAGAGCGTTCATATAGGCGAAGGCTGTAGGGTTATCCGTCACGTTTATCGCCGTAACGTAGTCTTTCAGGGATTCCGCAGCCTCAAGCACCTCGGTTAAGTCCGTGGTTTTAACAGGCTCAACTTCACCGGTCACCACGAACTCTCCCCTCCTAATTTTCTTCATAAGCTCGCTGTAGGCAGGCCGCTTCCCGGGCTCCTTAACCTCGTCGATGACTTCTGGAATTGCCTTCTTCGTAGCCACTTCGGCTAGGGAGAGCTTCCTAGGATTCTGCATGTCCCTGTAGTCTTTTGGAAGCCTTATCTTCGTGAAGATGTCCAGCTTGCCTAACTCCTTAAGCCTGTCGAAGATTTTAACCCATCCGCAGTCGTTCACCCAGCCTCCAACCTCGCATTTGCCTTCAAAGAAGCCTCCGCAGGGCCCGTTCAGCAGGCCCTTGGCACACATGGTTACCGGGCATATTCCGCCGGTTTCACCCAGCATGCAGCTTCCACAGCTTAGGCAGCGCTCCTCGAAGACTCCTCCCTCTTTAGGCTGCATCCCGTTGAAGACGGTGTCGTTTCCCGGGAAGGTTTGAACTTGAGGGAAGACCTCGTTGAGCACTTGCACTCCTATTCCGCAGGCTAGGGAAACCATGGCTTCCACACCTTCCAGCTGGCCTGCCAGAGACGAGTATACTAGGTGGCTGTCACAGGTCTTGGGTAGGGTGGTGGCTTTTAAGCTGAAGTTTTCACCTTTAAGTTTTCCAGCTAACTCCAGCAGGTTTGCGTAGGTTTGAGCTTCTCTAAGGCCTCTGGGAGGTGTGGTGCAGCCGTCGCATCCCACAATAAGCACTTTCCTGCGTCCGCGCAGGTATCCCAGCAGCTCATCTAAGGGCTTAGGTCTTACAACAATCATCCTTCCACTCACCCTTTGAGCTTACTTATAAAGCTTGAGAGGGCTTGGTCAGCTTCGCCTGGATATTTGGGGGAAACAAAAGCTATTTCCACTTTTTCTCCGAGGCCAAGCTGGCCCAGCAGCTTTTTAAGGATTTCAAGGTTTTCCTCCGCCCTTTTCGCTCCAGCCTCCTCGAAGTTGCAGAGGTCCTGCTTGCAGGCTAAGACCAGAACACCCTTGAAGCCGAGGTTTAAGGCTTGAATCACGTGTAAGGGGTCGGCTCTGCCAGCGCATGGAAGCTCTATGAAGCATAGGTTTGAGCCGTTGCCTTCGAAGAGCCTGGGCGTATAAGCCCACTGGCAGTAGAAGACGGCTATGGGGGCTTCTCCAGCAGCCTTCACCTTCTCAGCAAGCTTGCTGACAGCCTCGCTGAGGTTTTCATGCTCGTAGCCTTCAAGGGTTATGGCGAAGTTGGGGCAGTAGGCTAGGCATATCCCGCAGCCCATGCACTTCTCCTCGTCTATGCTGGCTATCCCCGGCGACCTCAGGCTGGCTGCCTCATAGGGACAATAGTGCACACAGTTCCCGCAGCCTACACACCTGGATTCGTCTACCTCAGCCCTGTTCACGCCCTTAACAACGTTTAGAAGCCTTCCATCGGCTTCCAGCTCTCCTAGGAGGTCTTTGAGGTAGTCCACTCGAAGGGAGCTTATTCGTCCTCCCTCCTTAAGCCTGCAGAACTCCTCCTCGCATGGTAGCACATGAAGCCTTTCGACAACTCCCTCAGCCAGCAGTTTAACGTAGAAGTCTAAGGGTATCCTTCCAACGCATGGCACCTTCAAAACAGGAAGCTTCCCGTTTCTAACCCTGCCATTGATGACGGCGTCGGTAGGGTTGCTTCCCTTACACGCCACTATGAGGCTTTTAACCCCGGCTTCGGTGCAGAGTCTTTCAGCCTGTTTGACAAGGTCTTCAAACTCGTAGTAGCCGATTTTTATGGCTTCCAAGGGGCACATGCCGTAGCAGAGCCCGCAGAACCTGCACTTGGACTCGTCGACCTCGACTTTACGTTCATCGTTAAGTTGTTTCACGGTTATGGCTTCAAAAGGGCAGACGTAAACGCAGAGGGAGCAGGTGCTGCATGCATCCTCGTCGATTACCAATCCAAAAGACAAAGCTTTTTCTTCGCTCATTTCCCTACAGCCCTCAAAATGAAATGTTTTTCTTATGGAAGTGCTTATTTTTTGTCTTCATGTTTTTAAGGTTTGCGGTTTCCCCGGCTATTATGAATGCCTTAACTTTTTAGCTTCTTTAAAAGAAGGGGGAAAGAAGGGGCATCCCTTTTAGATTCCCAAGGTTTTCAACTGTATCTTGTAGGGTCCAAGTTTCCCTCCAAAGTTGGCTGCTGAAATTTTCACTACCCCGGGCACCTTTATGGCTGCTTCAATTCCAGCTTTCATAGCTTCTCTGACGGCCTTAAGAGTTAGCCCGTTGATCACAATCTCGTAGACGTTATTCACGTTTTTAGGTATCAAGGTTTCCGGCACTGTTTCCTTCAGCACTGGGCAGTAGAGGTGGTTGGTTGAGGCGGGAAGCTTGTATTTCATGGAGCCGACCTTAGAGCCTGAGCGGCATACTCCTCCGGGGAAGGGCAGCACAGCTTCCTCAACCTGGTTTATGACTTCAACAGCCTTTTCAGCTGCTTCCAGCCCTGCCTTCTGGTTTTCAGCGAGAATCAGAAAGTTTCCTCCTGCAACTCCCAGCTTAACCCCGAACCTATGCTCGATGACGAATTCCCCTTCCATTACAGGTATTCTCCAAACGATTCTATCGCCAATCTTATCTTTCTTCTGGAAGCCGTCGCCGAAATATCGCAGGCTGCCTCCAATCTTAAGCCTTTTAACAGCTCTCCCAGCTAAGCCGTCGAAGGCAGCTGTGGTTGGACAGGTTAAAATACACTGGCCC
Organism: Candidatus Hecatellales archaeon B24; assembly: GCA_001593855.1. Classification (GTDB taxonomy): domain Archaea; phylum Thermoproteota; class Bathyarchaeia; order Hecatellales; family Hecatellaceae; genus B25. The sequence goes on from LUCC01000021.1 coordinate 6,260, forward strand.
ACACGCCTGATAAGCTGGTCTTTAAGGCCGAACCCCATGTTATGGTATATGTGAATGTAAACACCTGGTCTGCCGTCCGGGGTTTCGCCAGCTGGCACCATACGTTCAATTCCAGCCTCCGCTGGAGACATTATGATGGAGACTGCGAAGCCTGTAGCAGCCCTAGCGGAGTTGAGCGCCCACTTCTCATTTTCAGCCGTTATAAGCACTCGGCTAACCCACATGGGGAAGGCTTCCGCGAAAGTATCTTCAATTTCCACTTCAGCCAAGCTTTCAACCTCCAAACTGCTGGGGCTGAACCCTTACATACTACTGGGAGTTTTAGACTTAAATTTTCCTCTGGCAGCCTGTGAAGTAGCTCCTGCCTCAGCTTCAAACCGCGTTGTCAAGGATTTCAAGGCTTTTCTTAACGTAGCCTCCTATGGTCTTCGTGTTGTAGCCTCCGCTTAACTCCATTATCACCCTTCTGCCAGCTGCATGCTTGAGGATGGCTGTTAGAAGCCTGAAATACCTTGAAGTCTCCGTGTAGCCGAAATCTAAGGCGTCATAGCCCATGATCAAATAGAGTATTTCAGGGTCGAAGCTGGAAACGGTGCTGTTAAACTTTTCTATGCTTGGCCTGCGTAGGAGCTTTCCATCAAGCCTTATGAAGGCGAAAGACAGATACTGAACGTCTTTTCTCCCTCTAAAGAAGAAGTATACTCCATCCCCGAAGTGCAGGTCCAAGTCGACTATTAGAACTCTTGTCTTCCTACGGCTTTCCAAGGCTACACACGTGTTATTAAAAATGCAGAAGCCATGGGTGAAACTCCTGTGCGAATGGTGTCCGGGAGGTCTCACCAAGGCGAAAACGGCTTCGCAGTCTCCTCGGACGGCTTCCAAGGTTGCACCGCAAGCGTATTGAGCAGCCTCAAAGGAGCCTCTGACTATGCATGTGCCGTCGACAGCCCGCATATACTTCCTGTTTCTCTCCAGCATACGCGCGTACTGGGCAAGCGTTTTCGCTTTTGCATCTAAATCTTTAACGGTTTTCACAAAGTCTCTGCTGTGCACCTTTAGAAGCTGCTCTTCTGTTGCTTTTTCAGGCTCTAAAATTTCTCTTTCAGGCTCTAAACTGCGCCATGCTGCTTCCACCCTTTCAGGAAGTTCAGGGCCTGTTCCTATGTGAAGCCGATGGTAGGGGGAATAGATTACCTTGGTTTTAGGTTTCAAGCTGAACCATCCGCACTATTCTTCGTAGAGGACTGAGCGAACCAGCACTTCTATGTAGCTGCGGACGTGTTTAATAATGTCTTTAGCTGTCACCACGCCTACCAGCCTGTCCCCGTCGACCACGGGAAGATGGCGGATGTTATGCTTCGCCATGAGCATGGAGGCAGCGGCAATATCATGGTGGGGTGGAACCGTTATCAGCGGCTTAGACATAAACCTTGAAACGGCAACTTTCTCAGGGTTAATCCCCCTAGCCAACACCTTACCGACAAGATCTGCCTCCGTTACGATTCCTACAGGTCTGCCTCCCTCAACAACCATTAAGTATCCCAGCTTCCCAGCTTTCATTTTTTTAGCTGCCTGAAAGGCGTTAGCTGAAGCTTTAATTCTCGGCATCTTCCTGCTCATAATCTCCTCAACGGTTAAAACCATGGCTCAAACCTTCCTTGAAGAAAAGATTAACCTAGAAAGGAGGGCTTAAAGGCAGTTTCCAGAGAGTAGAAAGGTCTTACGTTTAACTTTCCCTGCGGCTTTCAATTTCCGTTGCGAAGCTGGCTATGGCGTTTCTAAACTCCTCAAATTTCTCCTTTCCGATGATGGAAATATACTTCTCCCGGTCTATCTGGACTGAAATGAAAATCCAGTTTGCCAGGAAGGATGCTAAATCAAAAATCATTTTCTCCAGCCTGTCGAAGCGCTCCGGATAGTTCTTAGGCAGCCTTGAAAGGTATTCTTCAAGCTGCTTAACTTTAGCTTCTAACTCTTCGACACTCATAAAAATCCCCTTTTTCTCCTTGGAATCTCAAGTTTACGGTGTTTCTTCCTTTTTCACCTTGACTGTTTCCCTCAGCGTTTTAAGCAGTGAAGCGTCAACGGTAACCTTCATGCCTACCTTAAAGCTTCCCTCCTGCATCTTGTCGGATGCTATCCTTATGATGCCTTTTCCCTCGTCTTCTGCGGGTGCTTCAGCCACCTTGGCTCTCACGTGGGCTGGACTGAAGATTCCTCCGAAAATATCTACTTCGTCTCCAGGCTCCACTCCAAGATAGTTTCTCGTGGCAGCGTCAATTCTGGCAACACCGGAATCGCCCTTTAGAGGCTGAGCAACTATCAGTTTTGCCCTTCCTCCCATGGTATCACCACCGTCGATTAACTTCCCTTAACCTCGTTATAAGTTTAACGTTTAAGTTTGGGGAGCGATTTCAGCTGTACACTCCTTCTCCTTTCTGGAAACCGAAGCTACAATATACTTTTTTCTGAAGCAGGGGCCAGGCTCCCTGCAGCCTACCTCTATCGCCGCAGCCAGCGACACGGCTCTGGGGCAGAAGGTGGGGGCGCCCTCCGCCTCTCTCCACTGGCAGGAGTCACGGAAAATACACTTGCGAACCCTCACCTGAATCTTTTCTCCCTCCTCATTCAGTTCGAAGTCGTCCTGCCTCATAATCAGCATCTTATCGAGATGGTTGATGTAGTCTCTAATTACCTCCATAGGCGTGTTCTTGTCTGAAGCCCATTTCAACACGTTTCTTATCCAGATTTTGAAGGCTTCCTTCGTAACCTGCTCGGCATAAGTCATGTCTCCCGTTCTCATAAGGCTTGTCACGCCAACCCCGTAAACCCACGAGTTTAATGCAGCTCTCAGAGACCTAATCTGCCTTTCTACCTCTAGGAAAACTTTCATGCTTTCCATACTGATTTTATCACGGGGATTACCCATAATTTAAAACTCCCTAAATAGCAGGCCACCTATTATTAAGGAAGAAAGCCGGAATATAAGTGTTTCAGTTGCGGGGTGCTGCCGGAGGGAGTGGTGAAAGGCTGATAGAAGTTGGCGGAGAAAGGTTCCCTTACCGTTCGGAAGGTGAATGCGGAGCAGCTTAAAGGCCTTAAGGTGTCAGCAGGCTTCAGCAGGTGGTTTAGAACCGAAGATGAAAGAATGCAGGAAGAGCTGAGGCAGCTTCTGATTAACCGCGTATTCGAGGGAAGCGAGGTCTGGGTGGCCACGGTCGATGACACCATAATCGGCTACTCTATAATCAGCGATTGGACGGCTCTTCCAGGAGGCAAAGTAATCGACGCCATCGAGGTTTCTTCACCCTACAGAGGCAAGGGAATAGGGTCAACGCTGCTGAAGGCTTTCATAGACGAAAACCCTAACACGATTATAGGTTTACTCCTATACCCTGAGAAAGGCTACGAAAAGGAACTTCTGAAATTCTACGAGAAAATGGGCTTCAAAAACGTTACAGAAGACATAATGGTGAGGGTAGCGGTTAAAGGACCGAAATTACAGGCTCTGATAAGGTATCTGAGAGAGCTCAGAGACCTATACACCAAACTTTTAGAGCTTCTCTCCGCCTAGCTTCCTTACTTTACGCTTAGGAAGCATGGAATAACAATTTTTATATGCTCAATAAGGCATTAAACTATATACTTGATAATCTATGAAAAAGCTGGCTACTCTCGGCCTTATGGCTGACTCGGGCTGTCATATTGCATTACTAGATTTACATGAAGACCTCCTAAACATCCTTGGTAAAGTTCAGCTTGTCCACTCCTACATTCTAATGGACACCAAGCTGATACCTAAAAATGTGGATGTAATGGTGGTTGAGGGCGGCATACGGACTGAGCACGATGTGGAAATGGTGAAAACCGCCCGTAAAAGATCTAAAGTTCTGGTTGCATTAGGCTCCTGTGCTTGCTTCGGCGGAATTCCCTCCCTCTGCAACCTCTTCAACTCAGGGGAAGCCTTCAAATACGTCTACTCCAGAACCGTGAGCACCGATAAATATAGTAGTCTTCCCCGGGAAATAGTGCCTCCAATAACGGAGTCTGTAGCCCCAATTTCCAGCTACGTTAAGGTTGATGTGGGCATTCCCGGCTGTCCTCCCCCCTC
>LUCC01000022.1 GCA_001593855.1 Candidatus Hecatellales archaeon B24
TACCTTAAACTTTAATTTATGTGTTTATCTCCGTCTGGAAAGAAACTTTTAAGAAGTTTTATTTTGTTTTCTCTCTTCCTGCGAGGTATAGGAGCCTGTTTATTCCGTTTATCATGGCTTCTACGCTGGCTCTGACTATGTCGGCGTTGGCAGCTCTGGCGGAGGCGATTCTGCCCTGAGTGTCTTCCACTTTGACTACAACCTCGGCGAGGGCGTCTGAGCCTCCTGTGAGGGCTTCAAGCTTAAACTCTTTCAGCCTGACGTTTACAAGGTTGTCGGTTACCTTCCTGATGGCTTTGATGGCTGCGTCCACAGGTCCTACACCTGTCTCCGAGGCTATGTATTCTTTGCCCTTCACCTCCAGCTTCACGGAGGCTGTTGGCAGAGCATGGGTTCCCGTGATGACGGCTAGCTCCTTAAGCTCAACGGTTTTCTCTTCAGGCGGAACCTGCCCGCATACGAGACTTGCAATGGAGATTAGGTCTGTCGTGGTGATATACTTGCCTTTGTCTCCAAGCTCCTTAACTTTTCTTATTATTTCCTTCATCTGCACGTCGGTGGGGTTGAAGCCTAACTCTAAAATCTTCTGTTTAACACCGTGGAGGCCTGCATGTTTTCCGGCTACGATAACGGTTTTGCGGCCGATTATTTCCGGGCTTATGGGCTCGTAGGTTAGGGGCATCTTGATTACTCCGTGAACGTGGATTCCCGACTCGTGGGCGAAGGCGTTTTCGCCTACTATAGCCTTGTTAGGCTGAACTTGGACGCCTGTAAGCTCGGAGACCAGCCTTGAAGTCTCGTAGATAGCACGGGTTTTAACGTTGGTTTTAAACTTGTAAAGCGAATATAAGGCCATTACAACCTCCTCCAGCGAGGCGTTTCCAGCCCGCTCTCCAAGCCCGTTGACGGTTACGTGAATCTGGCTTGCTCCAGCTTCAACCCCCGCGATGCTGTTAGCCGTGGCCATCCCGAAATCGTTGTGGCAGTGAACGCTTATGGGAACCTTCACCTCCCGGGCCAGTTCGCCTATAAGCTGCTCCATGCGTTTAGGCGTCATAACCCCGACGGTGTCAGGCACGTTTATCCTGTCAGCTCCAGCCTCCACCACAGCCCTGTAAACCCGTTTAAGATATTCAAGGTCCGTTCGGGTTGCGTCTTCAGCGGAAAACTCCACGATTAACCCGTGGTCTTTAAGGTATTCCACAGCTTCAACGGCGCTCTTCAAAACCTTCGCCCTAGTCGAGTTAAGCTTGTACCTGATGTGGATGTCTGAGGTTGCAATGAAAACGTGGACGCTGTCTACGTCGCAGGCTATGGCCGCGTCTAGGTCTCCCCTCAAGGTTCTGGCTAGCGCGCAGACCTCGGCTTTAAGCCCTTCCCTGGCGATAAGCTTCACAGCTTCAGCCTCTCCAAGGGAGACCTGGGGGAAGCCTGCCTCGATGGCGTCCACTCCAAGCCTGTCAAGCTGGCGGGCTATCTGAAGCTTGTCGTCTATGGTGAGAGCTACCCCTGGGGTTTGCTCTCCATCCCTAAGCGTGGTGTCAAATATCCTCACGTATCTGGGCTTAGGCTTCAAGCCTTTCCACCTTCCTCAGCAGCCTTCAAAACCTTTCCCGCCACCGTCCTGCCGACATCCATGGTTTTAAAGTTCCCCCCTAGGTCTGGAGTGACCACGCCCTCCTTAAGCGTTTCCACCACAGCCTCCTCAACAAGCTTCGAGGCAAGCAGACACCTTTCGTCCTCCCACCGTTCTCCAAGCCATTTGAACATTAAACCGGCTGAAAGAATCATGGAAAGCGGGTTAGCCCGCTGCTGGCCTGTTAGGTGGGGGGCTGAGCCGTGGATAGGCTCGAAGAGGGCGAAACGGTCTCCTATGTTGGCTCCAGGAGCCATACCCAAGCCTCCAACCAGCTGGGCAGCCTCATCTGAGAGGATATCTCCGAACATGTTGGGGATTACGATTACGTCGAACTCGTGGGGCCGCTTTATAAGGTTCATGGCAGCTGCATCCACATACATTTCCCTGAACTCGACGTTCGGATGTTTTTCAGCTGTCTTACGGCATTCCTCAGCGAAGAGGCCGCAGGTGGTCTTCATAACGTTGGCCTTATGGACAGCCACCACCTTACGTCTTCTCCCCTCAGCCAGTTTGAAGGCGTATTCGGCTATTCTCCTAGAGGCCTTACGGGAGATAACTCTCAAGGCTACTGCCACTTCACCGTCTGGCGTGGTGTACTCGAAGCCCTTGTAAAGGTCTTCAGTGTTCTCCCGGACGATTACCATGTCTATGTCAGGCCTGAGGCAGGGAACCCTCGGGTAAGCCTTAGCAGGCCTAAGGTTTACGTAAAGGTCGAACATTAGCCTAAGCCTTACGATAACATCAGCTGCCGTTTCGCCTACCGGGCCTTTAAGGCAGACGTTGGAAGCCTTAATGGTTTCAACAGTTTCCTCGGGAAGCGGAACCCCCCTCTTAGCCGCACAGCCATCTCCAGCTTCAACCTCCAAAATTTCAAGGTTCACCCCTAAGCCTTCCGTTACCGCTTGAAGAACGGGCAGGGTTGCTTCAACCTGTTCGGGGCCTATACCGTCTCCCTTAATCAAAGCCACCTTATAGCTTTTCATATTTTACCACCAAGCCTTGTCTCCACGTAGGCCATAAGCCCTCCCAACCTCAGAATTTTGAGGAGAAAGTCTGGGAGAGGCTTAGCCTTCAAGGTGAAGCCACGGCTTAAATCTTCAATTAAACCCTCTCTGAGGTTCACCTTTAAGCTGTCTCCTTCCTCAATCCGGCTTGAAACGTTCTTACATTCTAAGACTGGAAGGCCGAGGTTCACCGCGTTCCTGAAGAATATTCTGGCGAAGGATTCGGCTAACACGCATTTCACGCCTGCATATTTGAGGGCTAGAGGAGCATGCTCACGGCTTGAACCGCATCCGAAGTTCTTCCCAGCCACTAGGATGCCGAACTTCCTTATTCTCCCCGGAAGCTCAGGACTTAAGCCCTCAAGGGCGTGGGCTGCCAGCTCTTCAGGCCTGGTTAAAACAAGGTATTTCCCCGGGATAATGGCGTCCGTGTCTATGTCGTCGCCGCATTTTAAGGCTTTCCCTTCAAAAATCATGAAGCCACCTCCCTAGGGTCTGTTATTCTGCCTGTCAGGGCTGAGGCTGCCACCGTGGCGGGAGAAGCAAGGTAAATCCTAGCTTTAGGGCTTCCCATTCTACCTGTGAAGTTCCGGTTGGTGGAGCTTATGCACACCTCTCCTTCAGCTAGCACTCCCATGTGGCCTCCGAGGCAGGGGCCGCAACCCGGAGGTGCAACCACCGCTCCAGCCCTAACGAAAACCTGGATTAAGCCTTCCTCCAAGGCTTTTAAGTAGATTTTACGGCTGGCAGGAATTACAATCATCCTAACATCCTTCTTAACCTGTCTGCCTCTGAGGATTTCAGCCGCTATCCTCAAGTCTTCAAGCCTGGCGTTGGTGCAGGAGCTTAAGAGGGCTTGGTCGATTTCAACGCCTGAAAGGTCTCCAGCTGGTTTAACGTTAGCTGGGCTTGGAGGAGCCGCCACCTGAGGCTCTAAGCCGTCCACCTGGAACTCTAAGGTTTCAGCATAGGAGGCTTCTGGGTCGCTTACAACGGTTTGGAAACCGCTTTCTCCTGTGGCTTCCTTTAGGAACTGGATGGTTTTACCGTCTGGCTCTATTATCCCTGTTTTGGCTCCCATTTCAACCGCCATGTTGGTCAGAGTCATACGGCTGTCAACCGACAGAGCTTTAATGGTTTCGCCCTTAAATTCAACGCTCATGTAGCTGGCTCCTTCAACGCCAACCCTTCCAAGGATGTGGAGGATAAGGTCTTTGCCTGTGACAAGGCGGCTGAGCCTTCCTGAAACCTTTATCAGCATGCTCTCCGGAACCTTGAACCAGAGCTTCCCGAGAACTAAGGCTGCAGCCGCATCCGTTGAGCCAACTCCGGTGGCGAAGGCTCCGAAGGCCCCGTAGGTGCAGGTATGCGAGTCAGCGCCTACGATAAGCATGCCAGGCTTGACATGGCCTTCCTCTGGGACAACCTGGTGGCATACGCCTATTCCAACGTCGTAGAGAGCTTTAACTCCGAACTCGGCTGCGAAGCTCCTAAGCAGCCTATGGTTTTCAGCTGACTGAACACGGTCGGCTGGGGTTTGATGGTCTAAGACTACTACCAGCCTATCAGGGTTCCATATTCGAGGTTTGCTGAGTGCCCCAATGGTTTTAACGGTTAGAGGCCCTGTTATGTCGTTTACCATAACTAGGTCTACGCTGGCCTCCACGAAGTCTCCCGGTTCAACCTTTGGGAGGCCTGAAGCCCCCGCCAAGATTTTCTCAGCTATAGTCTGCCCTTTCACCATTCGGTTTCCAGCCTACCTTTCAAGACCTGACATTTTCCTGATGAACCTGCCAACCTGCTCAAGCTGGTGGGCTTTAACCTGGTCGAACATTCTGAAGAGGTTTCTACGTCCAGCCCGATACTCTTCAAGCCAAGTTTTGGTGAAGCTTCCGTTTTTCACTTCCCTGGCAACCTTCCGCATGTTCTCCTTCACATGGCTGTCTACGACCTTGGGGCCTACTGCCAGCCCGCCATACCGGGCTGTTTCCGAAACTGAGGACAACATATAGGTTAAGCCTCCCGTGTAGATTAGGTCTACTATGAGTTTAACCTCGTTGCAGGCTTCGAAGTAGGCAAGCTCAGGAGGGTAGCCCTCCTCCACCAGCACCTCGAAGGCGTTTTTTATAAGCTCCATGAGTCCTCCTACTAGGACGGTTTGCTCTCCTATGAGGTCGCTTTCCGTCTCATCTTTGAAGGTGGTTTCAAGCACGCCGGCCTTCGTGCATCCTAAAGCCTTAGCCATTTCCAAGGCTAACTCTCTGGCTTTCCCTGAGGGGTTCTGGTGCACCGCGACTAGGGCTGGAACGCCGAAGCCCTCCAGGTAGACTTCTCTAAGTCTCGGGCCGGGAGCCTTCGGAGCTACCATGATAACGTCGACGTTTGAGGGGGGCACAATAAGCCTGTAATGGATGTTGAAGCCGTGGGAGAAGCATAGGGCTTTACCTTCCCTGAGGTTCGGCTCCACTTCAGCCCTGTACACTTCGGCTTGAACCATGTCCGGTATGAGCATGTGGATTATGTCTGCCTTTGCAGCGGCTTCGCTTACAGGATGAACCTCTAACCCGTCGGCTTCAGCAGCCTTCCAAGAGGAGCCCCCGGGCCTAAGCCCTACAACCACGTTTAGACCTGAATCTCTGAGGCAGAGGGCTTGAGCCTTACCCTGGCTTCCATAACCTATTACGGCGATGGTTTTACCTTGCAGGTAGCCTGTTTCCACATCTTCGTCATGGTATACCTTAATCATTGTTTCACAACTCCAAACCTGTCTTCATCCTCGATGGTTTTCCCGCCTCTAACCAAGGCGGTAATTCCTGTTCTGGCAATTTCCTTCACGCCGAAGTTCTTAATAATATTTAGGAAGGCATCTATCTTCCTGGATTCGCCTGTTATCTCCACGGTCAACGTGTCTTCAGCCACATCGACAACTCTGGCCCTGAATATCTGGGCGTAGTTTAAAATGTCAGCTCTGGCCTGAGGCGTTGAAACGCTTATTTTTATTAGGGCTAACTCGCGTAGAACCGAGTCTTCCTCAGGGATTTTCGCCACCCTAACGGTTTCCACCAGCTTGTAAAGGTTTTTCATAACCTGGTTTACTTCACGTTCATCCCCACGGATTACAATGGTCATCCTAGAAAGGCTTGGGTCCACCAGTGTTCCAACCGTGATGCTTTCGATGTTGAAGCCTCTACGCCTTATCATGTTGGCCACTCTGAACAGGACGCCTGGCTTGTTCTCCACTATCAAGGCGAAAATCTGGTCTCTAGCCTTTCCTCCACCGCTCAAATCCTGAAGCCTCCATAAACAACAGGCATGGTGGACGGCTGCAAGCTGTAAAAGCAGCTGCCCTCAGAGATGAAACGCTTACTGAACGCTGAGAACGTAATCCCTCACTGCGTCCACCACTAGCCTTTCCTCGCCAGAATGAAGAAAACCCAAACTCAAAATATAAAAACCTTTCCAGACGAAACAAGGATGGCTGGACATAACCTACATGTTGGGACGGTTCTCGGGGCAATCTTTTGGGGTGGATTCCATTTCTTGAATGTCCTCTTTATGCCTTTAGAAGCAGTGATGTTTCTGGTTATCATCACAACGGGAATAGGGCTGCTCATAGGATACACTATCTACTGGATTTTAGGGTCATAAAACTAAAAACCTAGATGCTTTTCTTTTTCACAGGCTGTCTTAATATCGTCTTCAACTTTTCTTCAGGCACTTTTCTCGGGTAAGCCATGACCAGATAGATTTCATGGTGCCTCCCGTTTTCAGCCAGATTCTCTTCCTCCATCAGCTTTCTCATTTTTGCCAACGATTCTGGCTCAGCTGAGTAAGGGCCGATATGCAGTATCTGGACGCATTTACCTTCTTTCATCCTCTCGAATTTAACCTTGTTCACCAGCTTCATCTTTTTCTTTCTTATAACTTCCTGCTTTGCCTTCTCAACAATTTCAGAAGTTACAAATTCAGGCTGGCGGATTAGAAGCTTCCATCTCCATTCTTCACGGGGAACCTCCATGTAAGGTCTGTCAGAGTCCACCCACCATAGACCTTCAAGCTTCGCCACCTTGAAATCTCTGCCTTCCTTTTTCATCAGCATTTTAACACCGTAAGCAAGAGAGTACAGTGCGCCAACCTTAGCCTGAAACTCGTCTCCACCGGGAGCACCCCTCCCTTCTACCGTCAGAAACTTCCCTTCACCGATATCAACTATTTCAGGCGTAGTCTTCGCCGTATAGTACGATTTATACTCTTTTGCCAAGTCAAGTTTCACATGCCTTCACCTCTACAGTTAAAATCTATCAGCCTGAGACTTCTGTAATCCCCTTTTTCCCTGTTCAGCCTTTTTAAACTTTGTATTTTAGGAGGGCAGCTATTCCGCCGAAGGATTTGAGAAGCATTTCGCCTTCTTCATGGGCTGGAGAAATCATTTCCACGCTCACTCCAGCCTGCTCAGCTTCCTCCATTAAAACGTCTATTAGCTCCTTTTCTTTGGCTTGAAGACCTTGAAAGCCGCATTTGGGGCATTCCCGCTGGGCTGTTTCACCCTTAAACCTTACTAGGTCGGCAGGCTTCACCAAATGCTTTTCCACGTAGCCGCAGCTGGAACATTTAACCGTTGCCTCAAGCAGGTTTAACCCTTCAGATAGAAGAAGGACTTCCACCACCCCAGCTTTCATAAGCTTTCTAACCTCGTCTACGCCGTAGGCGGCTAGGCCGTTTTCCTTTCCAACCTCTCGAAGGAGGGTTTGAACCAGCTGCCTCTCCTGAATGTAGCGGACGTTCCGAAGAATCTCTTGGGCCTTAGCTACAACCTCTTTTACACCTTGCTCTTCCACGTAGGAGGTGTCAACCACCGCGATAACCTTGCCTTTAAGCTCGTAGTGCAGGTAGCCGCCTTCGAGAAACTCGTTTTTAGTTGGCCCCGGGCCTCCCACGATTAAACCCTTCAAATCCGGGATTTCAAGGAAAATCTGGTTTGCATAGTTTCCAGCCCTCTTAAAGTACTCGTTAACTTCAACCTCACGTAGCCTTTCAAATCTTCTAGCAGACTGGCCTCCAGCCCTATGCTTCCCTGAAATCCCCGAGGTAATAGACTTAACGATTTCCAGTCTTTTGCCTTTAAGCGTGGCGTAGGTTGCACCGCTCCCGTCTATAACCATTATGCCGTAGGTCTCCTTCTCCCTGACCAGGTTGAATAAGTGCTCCACGTGGAAGCGGGAGTCACAGCGGTAAAGGTACACGTCAATGGGCTCCGGCGGAACGATAACGTAGGTTTCCATACGCTCCGTGCCCGGGCCGTTCTGCGGTATGGACCCGCAGAAGACCACAAGCCCTGTTGGGGGTGTACGCCCAACAAGCTTAAGCCTCTGAATAACCCTTTCAATGGCGTCTTGAACGTTATGCCTCGTGGTTCTGGACTTAATATTGGAAGCGGTGAAGTATTCTTGGCGGAGAACTCCTATAACCTCGCTGAGCTGTCTTCCGGGAGGAACGTAAAGCGATATGAGCTCAGTGTGCCTCCCCCTCTTGGAGGCAAGCGTGTCCAGTAGCCTTTTAACCTTGAACAGCTCCACGGAGCGGCTTCTCTGCTGAGCCATAAAGGAGAAACCCTTCCCTGACTTCCTACTTTAAACGGTTTTACAGTCTCACCATTAATAATCTTTTAGGGTGGTTTTCGATTTTTATGACCGGCATCCATGAAGGATTAGTCAGAAGAGACATTATTCCCTAGTTATCCAGTTTTGTCTTTATCTGGGATTGTATCAATAGATGAAATTTTTGAGTGTGAAAAGGGGAAATTAGGAAGCTAAAGGGAGACAACTATCTTTAGCGTTTATAATCTTTTATTTTCTACTCTAATTAATATATGAGGCTGAGGAGAGTAGAAAGAATTGGTTAACCTCGTGGTAAAGCTTGGCCATTTCCTCTTCCCTTATCCGCCTAAGCCTAAGGCGTTAAAAGGCTACGCCAAGATTTTTGAAGCCTTACATTCTGAAGGCTGCGGGCTTGTCTTGGTTGCAGGCGGAGGCATGGCTTCAAGAGGCTATATTGAAGCTTTGAGAAGGCTTCACGCGGATGAAACCGTCTGCGACGAGGCGGGAATATCCGTTTCAAGGCTTAACGCGAGGCTTATGGCTGCTGCGCTGGGAGACCTTGCCTACCCGGCTGTTCCGAGAAGCCTTGAGGAGTTAAGAGCCTACTCTAGGCATGACCGGATAGTGGTTATGGGCGGGCTTACCCCGGGGCATTCGACGGCCGCCGTTGGAGCTCTGGCCGCCGAAGCCTTAAACGCTGACATCTACATTATAGCTACAGATGTCGACGGAATATACAGTGAAGACCCAAAAGCCGATCCTAAAGCCAGAAAATTTGAGGAGATAACTACGGAGAAGCTTCTGGAGTTGGCGTTGAAGGGTAAGCTCTGGGCTGGAACCTACCAGCTTGACCCCTTAGCAGTGAAAATCATTGAACGCTCAGGAGTGACAGCCTACTTTCTCGATGGGAGGCGGAAGGAGAACATTATGAAGGCAAGCCTCGGCGGAAAGGTTGGAACGAAAATCATTCCAAGGAGCTAAAGGGGAATGGCCAGGCTTGAAAGAATCTTCGGGAGTAGAAGGCAGACCAAGCTCCTAGAGTTTCTGCTTCAGAATCCTGGCAAGGTTTTCAATCAGGCTGGGCTCTCAAGATTTCTCGCCTGCTCTCCCAGCACCGTGGCTAGGGTTATCAGGCCTCTAATCGGAGAGGGAATTCTCGCCTACGAGCAGGTTTCAGGCCAGATGAAAATTATAGCTTTAAACACCGAGTCCGAGAAGGTTAAGCTCCTCCTGAAGTTCTACGAGGAGTATAGGAGGCTTTAGCCGGCAGGGTTGGGACGAGAAGCCCTAGTAGCTAGGAAAACTTTAGAAGCGAAATTTTTAACCAGACTCAACAGGTTTACAGTTCTCGCAGAGCTGGAAGGCGTAAAAGTTAAGGCTTACCTCCCGAATTCTGGAAGGCTCAAAGAATTCTTGGCTGCAGGCAGAACTTTAATTTTAGAGAAGCATGGGGAGGGCTTGAAGAGGAAGACAGGCTACACAGTGGTTGGAGCCCTAGCCGAAACAGGGGTTAAGGTTTCAGTTGACGCTCGAATGCCCAACAGGCTTTTGGCTGAAGCCTTAAGGCAGGGGGAACTGGAAGAGTTTAAAGGTTTCAGGCTTCTGAAAGCCGAGCCCAAGCTTGGCGGAACAAGACTGGACTTCCTCTTAGAGAAGGAAAGCGGAGAGAAGCTTCTGGTTGAAGTTAAATCATGCACTCTGGCTGACTGAGAACGGTGTAGCCATGTTTCCCGACGCACCTACCGAGCGTGGTAGACGCCACCTTGAAACCCTAACCAGGCTGGCTGGGAAAGGCTGGGAGGCTGCCATAGTTTTCCTAGCCCAAAGAGAAGACGTGGAAAAGTTTCAGCCCAACCATAGGGAGGACCCTAGGTTTGCCGAAGCTTTAGGGGAAGCCTGGAGGAAAGGAGTTAAGGTTTACGCTTACAGGGCTGCCTTTAACGGCAGAGTTCTGAAGCTTCTCGGGAGAATTCCTGTGGAGCTTTGCGGGGGCGGATACTAGTATTTGGCTCTCCAGCCGTGGTCTAGGGCTACTGCCTTACGCCTGCACCTGGCGCATAGGATTTTGAGCAGGTCCTGTCTTTCTATGGCTTCTTTGCGTTCAAGCGGTTTCTTCGGAAGTTTGCCCGTGCTTATCTCGTAGGCTGCCACAAGCAGGGTGCTGTTGCTAAGCGTTAGGAAGCCGAGGTTTGCCATAACCCATTTTAAATGGTCTACGGTGGCCACTGGGGCGCCGCACACCTCGCATCTGACAAGGTCTTTCTCCAGCTGGAAGAATAGCTCCTCCCTGCGGGTTGAAATCACGCTGTATTCGGTTGTGAAGTTTATGGCGTCGACGGGGCATCTTTCAACACACTGCCCGCAGGATATACAGTAGGGGTAGGCCAGTGTGATTATACGTTTTTCCTCCGCGTCTTCAAGGGTTAGGGCTCCGGTTGGGCAGCCTTCAACGCAGGCTCCGCAGCCTATACACTTTTCAACGTCCAACTGCAGTTTGCCTCTGAAAGCTTCGGGGGCTGGCGAAGGCTCATACGGATATCTAACGGTGAAAGCCCTTGAGAAGGCTGACTTCAAGGCTTCTACCAGTTCTCTGAGCTTGTAGGGAGCACCCAACCTTTCCACCTCTAAAACAGCTGGCTGAAGAGGAAAGCCCTTACGAAGTCGAATAGGGCTAGTGTGAAAACGAAGCCCCAGAAGAATCTGAGAGCCTGGTCTATTCTAAGCCTTGGATTGACAGCTGCCACCACCGCCATGAGGAAGACGGCGACCATGCATTTGGCTAGGTGAACCAGCACATCAAGCGGGTAGAAACCTGTGCTGGGTCCATGGAAGAATAGGGAAACCAGGAGGCTGGAGAGAATGAAAAGTAGCATAGCATAGGTCAGCTTGAACAGGCCTAGAAGCCTGCCTGAATATTCTGTGTAGGGACCTGCCATAATCTCCGTTTTCGCTTCGGGTATTTCAAAGGGGTTCAGGCACAGTTTAGCCATGACGCTTAGGAAGAGGGCTACGGCGGCCAGCGGATACCGGACAAAGTTGAAGCCTACTATGTTTGAAATGTGGAGGGAGCCCGCGTCTAGGCATAGGGTGAGCAAGCATACTACCACCGCAAGCTCGTAGGCTATGGCCAGGTTCATCTCCCGGGAGGAGCCTATAGCACCGAAGGGGTTAGCGGAGGCGGAGCCTGCTAAAACAATCATGATGGAGGGCATAATCAGCAGGTATATTAGGACTATCACGTCCCCGGCAAAATTCAGCGGCACCATGCCTGCCACAGGAACAAGCAGTGCCGCCACGCACACGGATGACAGAGCTATGATAGGAGCGGACACGAAAAGAAGCCTGTTAGCTTCAGCCGGCACTATGCTCTCCTTTGACAGAAGCTTCAGTAGGTCTGCGAAGGTCTGGTAGACGGGAGGCCCAACCCTCCACTGAAACCTGGCGGTAAGCTTTCTAAGCTCCCACCACAGGAAAAGCCCTACAGCCGATGTGAAGATGAACCCGGGGTAGACCAGCAGGTTTAAAGTTAGGAAGCCCAGCGTGGTTAAGACCGCTTCCAAACCTATTCTACCTCCTCCTGGTTTTACGCCTTGACAGGTAGACAAGCTCATCCCAGCCGTAGGCCTTCCTCCCGCCTTTCCGCCTGTCGACGACGGCAACCCTGTCGGTGCAGCATAGGCACGGGTCTATGGAGGCAATGATTATGGAGGCGTCAGCCAGCGAGCAGCCTACAAGCTGAGGTTTAAGGGAGGGCAGATTCACGTAGGTGGGGGCTCTAACCTTATGCCTTTTCGGATAATTGGTTCCATCGGAAACCACGTAGTGGAAGTCTTCACCTCTAGGAGCTTCAGCTACGCCCACGCCTTCGCCTGGAACCATTTCCTTGAATTCTGCTTCTATGTCTCCGCCGGGCATGGCGTCGACGGCTTGGATGACTATTTCAGCTGACTGAAGCATCTCCTCTATTCTAACTATGGTTTTGGCTAGGACATCACCTTCGGTTCTTACAGGGACATCAAAGCTCAGCATGCTGTAGGCTGCATGGGGGAAATCCTTGCGGATGTCTATTGGAAGCCCTGAAGCCCTTGCCGTCGGTCCTACGACACAGTAGTTTCTGGCTTCCTCCCTGGTCAGCACTCCTACGCCTTCAAGCCTAGCCCTGCTCACAGGGTCTTCCAGCAGCATGGCTGCTATCTGCCTGACGCCGCGTTTAACCTCGCCCATGACCTTCAGTATTTTCTGCCGGTGTTCAGGTTTAATGTCCCGTCTAACCCCTCCAATTTTCATCATGGCGTAGCTCTGCCTGTTTCCCGTTATCTCCTCGAACACGTCTAAAACGTGTTCCCTAAGCTTCCAGGTCCACATGAGAAGGGTGTCGAAGCCTATGACGTGTCCTCCCACCCCCAGCCATAGGAGGTGGCTGTGGATACGCTCTAACTCTTCAATTATGCTTCTTATGTATAGAGCTCTTTCAGGAGGCTTCAAATTCAGAATGCTCTCCACAGCCTGCACGTAGCATA
>LUCC01000023.1 GCA_001593855.1 Candidatus Hecatellales archaeon B24
AAGTCCTACGCCTGGGGCAGGAGAAATCATTATTCCCCCTGTTTCCGTCTGCCACCAAGTGTCAACGATAGGGCATTTACCTTTCCCGATTTTTTCGAAGTACCACAGCCAGGCCTCCGGGTTTATGGGCTCTCCAACGCTTCCCAGAACTTGGAGGCTTTCTAGGTCGTGTTTTTCAACCCATTCTTCCCCGTATCGCATGAACATTCTTACGGCTGTGGGTGAAGTGTAGAAGATGGTTACCCTGTATTTTTCGACTATGGACCACCATCGGTCTGGTGCCGGATAGTCTGGGGCGCCCTCGTAAACAACGATGGAGGCTCCATGGCTTAGAGGGGCGTAAACTATGGAGCTGTGGCCTGTGACCCATCCTACGTCGGCGGTGCACCAGTAAACGCTGTCCTCTTTGATGTTGAAAACCCACTGGTACATGGAATGGTTGAAAACCATGTAGCCTCCTGTACCGTGGACTATGCCTTTAGGCTTGCCGGTGGTTCCGGAAGTGTACAGTATGTATAGGGGGTCTGTGGACTCTAAGGGTTCAGGCTTAACGTAGTTTTCCGCTTCCTTAAGCAGCTCGTGAAGCCAGAGGTCTCTTCCCTCCTCCATTTGAACCTCTGAGCCTGTTCTCTTAACCACCAGAACCTTTTCAACGGACTTCATGGTTTCCATGGCCTTGTCAACGGTTGCCTTTAGAGGTATGATTTTACTCCGCCTGTATCCTCCATCAGCCGTTACCACAATTTTAGCTTGAACATCGTTAACCCTGTCAGCTAGGGCTCCAGTGCTGAACCCTGAGAATATGACGGTGTGAGGAGCTCCAATCCTGGCGCAGGCAAGCATGAAGATGGGGAGCTCCGGTATCATAGGCAGGTAAAGGGCAACCCTGTCGCCCTTTCCAACACCAAGCTTCCTGAGAACGGAGGCAAACCTGTTAACTTCTCTGTAAAGCTCGGCGTAGCTTAGGGTGCGGCTGTCGCCCGGTTCACCCTCCCAGTAGAGGGCAACCTTGTTCCTACGCCAGCTTTTCATGTGAACGTCCACACAAATATAAGAAGCGTTAATTCTGCCTCCTACAAACCATCTGGCGAAGGGAGGGTCCCACTCTAAAACTTTATCCCACGTTTTAAACCATTCAATTTTTCTGGCTTCCCTGTCCCAGAAGGCTTCGATATCCTGCAGGGACTTCTCGTAGTATTCCAAGTATTTCCTCGTAGGCCAGTATTTCTCTTTGAAAGGTAGGCTTACCTCTTCCGGCAAAGCGTTTCACCTCAGCTAGTATAGGCTTACCTTACATTAGAGGTTAACCCTTAAAAACTAACTTTAAACCTTGGAATAGGCTCGGGGTCCGCCCCGCAGTTTAAGGTCAACGCCTCCAACGGCTCCCCTACACCAGGGGTCTTCATCCCCCAATTATTAAAGGGGAAGAATTCCGCCATTTTAATCTTAGCTTTTCAGCCTAGGACTAGAACTGCTACAAGGAAGTATATGGTTAACCCTATGGCGTCGGCGACGGTTGTCACCAGGGGGGCTGAGATGGTGGCGGGGTCAATACCTATCTTCGCCACGAAGAGGGGCATGATTCCGCCCATAAGGTTAACCACAAAAATTATTATGATGATGGCTAAGGCGAGAATAATGGAAACCCAAAGCTGGAAGGTTACAGCGAAGCTTAAAGCGAAAAGGAAAGGTGAAATCACGAGGCCTAGAAGCGTTGAAACCATGGATTCCTTCACAAGGATTCTCAGGAGGTCTCTCAGGCTTAGCTCTCCTACTGCAAGCCCTCTAATCACCAAGGTTGAGGTTTGAACTCCGGAGTTTCCTCCAGTTGACGATATGAGCGGGATGAAGAAGGCTAAAGCTATGGTTGCCGAAATAACCTTTTCAAAGGAGCTTATGATGAAGGCTACAACAACCTCTACAAGGCACAGCATGATAAGCCATAAAACCCTCTTCTTCACAAGGTCTGTTATTTTAGCTGCCAGGTAGGGGGCTGTAACCTTCACGGTGGCGGCAAGCTTCAAAAGGTCTTCACCGCTCTCCTTAACTATCACGTCTATAACATCGTCGACGGTTATGGCTCCCAGCAGCTTCCCCTTGTCGTCTACCACCGGCAGCTCTATGAGGTCATACCGTGCCACTATCCTAGCAGCCTCCTCCTGGTCTGTTCCAGGCTTAACCACGGCTAAGGGCGAAGCCACCACATCTCGAAGCTTTTTATCTCTCGGAGACAGGAGCAACTCCTTGCTTGAGATTACTCCCTTAAGCTTCTCGTCGGAGTCCACAGCGTAAATGTAGTGGCTTGTGTCATACTCGTCGAATTTAAGTCTGACCGTGAACTCCTTTATGACCTTGTCAACTTCTAACCCTTCAAAAAAGATGGGAATCCTGTTAGTCATCAAGCCTCCTGCAGTGTCAGGAGGATAAGCTAAAAGCGGCTTAACCTCGTTCAGCTTCCAGGTTGGAAGCCACTTTGAAAGCTTCTTCTTCCAGTGGAATGGAAGCTTGTTGAAGAGATCTGAAAGCTCGTCAGCCGGGAGGGAAGTTGCAATTTTAATCAGTCTTTCCCGCTCGATTTCTACGACGACGCTTTCCAAGATTTCGGATGGAAGCTTTGGCAGGATTCTTCCTGCAACCTCGTCGGGGAGCAGGCGGATAAGCCTTCCCCGGTCTTCCCTTGGAATTCTCTCGAGAATGTAAGGTATGTCGATTTTGGATACAAGCAGTCTAAGGTCTTCGTCTGCCTCAATACGCTCGATGATTTCTTCAGCTTCCAGCCTGGTTTTCACGTTTTCAACGGTCATTGAGGTCAGTCCAGCCTAGCCCTAAACCAGAAAGAAATTGAGGGGGTTTAACCTATTAAATGTCTTGTATGGTCTTACTTCTCCGCGAGAATGTGCTCAAGCTTTTTTATTTGGTCCCGCTTGCCTATGGCGAGAAGTATGCATCCGCTTTTCAGAATGGTTTCCGGTCTGGGTGTGATGTCTAGGCCGTCTTTATGGCAGACGGCGAAGATTTTAGCTCCACTCTGCTCTTCAAGCTTGGACTCGGTGAGGGTTTTCTGGACGATGGTTGAGGCTTCGTCGATGCGGAAGTGAGCTATTTCCACGTCCTTGGTTAGGGCAAGCGTTTCTAGAACCTCGATTACATGGGGGCTTGTTAAGGCTCTTGCCAGCATTTTTCCTCCTTCAAGCTCTGGGGCTACAACTCTGTCGGCTCCAACCTTGTAAACCTTGTCGATGACCTCCCGGTTGCTTACCTTTGTCACCACGTAAATGTTAGGGTTCAAGGTTTTAGCTGTTATAGTTATGAAAACGTTGTCGGAGTCTTCTTCTAGGACGGTGGCAAGCCCTTTAGCCTTCTCCACACCAGCCTTCCTTAACGTTTCTTCTTCTAGAGGAGAGCCTTCGATTACCGGTATACCTTTCTCGGAGAGCTCTCTAACAACTTCAGGGTTTCTTTCTACCACTACGAATTTTTCGCCTGTCCGGCTGAGCTCGCTCACTATAATCTGACCTATTCTCCCGTAACCGCAAATTATGTAGTGATTTTCCAGGAATTTTTTCTCCGGTGCCTTAGGCTTTAAAACCTCCATAACGCTTCTCCTGGTCACCTCTTCCACAATTGTTTCTAGGGCTACGGCGAGGATGCCTATTCCTATAAGTATCAGCATGGATGTAAATAGTTTGCTTTCAGGAGTCACGGGGTAGATTTCGCCGTAGCCAACCGTTGAAAGAGTTACAACCGTAAAGTAGAAGGCGTCAAGCAGGGGAAGCCTTAAAAGTACAGAGTTGCCGATGGTTCCAACGGCGAAAACAACGAACAAAGCTACCATGGCGAAGGTTAGTCGCTTCCTAACCATAACCCAACCCGTTTAAAGGTAGCATCCATAAGAAAAAAGAATTCCGTTCAGCGGGGTTTGAGGTGTGGAGTTAGGTCTGTAGGCTGAATTCTCTCGGGGTAGGCTTCCTGAACTCTTATGAGCTCATTGTATTTGGAAGCCCTCTCCCCGCCTATGACTCCTGTTTTGATTAGGGGGCAGCCGTAGGCTAGGGCGAGGTGAGCCAGCTTGCCGTCGCAGGTTTCGCCAGACCTGTGGGATGCAACGGGAACCATGCCAGCATTTAAGGCGGAGTTCACAGCTTCCCAGGTGTCCGTCAGCGTTCCAACCTGGTTTGGCTTGATTATCACAGCGGTGGCAGCCTTAACCCGTATTCCAGCCTCCAGCCTCCTCCGGTTGGTTACGAAAAGGTCGTCCCCACAGATGAGGCATCCAAACTTTGAAGCTTTGGAGGTAAGCTCGGCGAAGCCTTCGAAGTCTTCCTCGTGAAGCGGGTCTTCAACGTAGGCAAGCTTAAACTTTCCGATGAGTTCCAGCATGAAGTCCAGCTGGCTTCCTCCATCCCTTGTTTTACCTTCAGAGGCGTAAACGTAAACCTGCTTCTCCCCGTCCCAGAGAGATGAGGAGGCAACGTCTAAACCCACTCTAATTCTGAGGCCAACCTCAGCTGAAACCTGCTCGGCGGCTTCAACAACCAGTGCTAGGGCTTCCTCGCTTCCTATCCTTGGAGCCCAGGCGCCTTCATCTCCTTTGCCTCCTGTGAAATCCGGAAGCTTCCTTTCAAGCGTTTTACCCAGAAGCCTGTGAACTTTGACAGCTGCAGCGTAGGCTTCCCAGATTTTCTCAGCCTTCTCAGGTAGGACGAGGAACTCTTGGATGTCAGGCGCTCCCTTGCCAGCATGTTTCCCTCCTCCTAAAACGTTTCCAAGAGGCAGGGGAATATGGACTTCACCTAGCTTCGCCATGTGAAGGAATAAGGGTTTACCAAGGCTTTTCGCTGCGGCTTCGGCTGCAGCCATGGAAACAGCGTAAGCAGTGTTGCCTCCTATCCTAGAAAAGTTTTCTGTCCCATCGATTTCGTGGAGAACCCTGTCAACTTCCTCCTGGTTTGAGGAGTCAACCCCGAGGAGTTTAGGCTCCACGAGCTTTCTGACTTTTTCTACTGCCTCCTCCACTCCTCCCCGGGGATAGTATTCAACTTCGTGTAGTCCACGGCTTTTGCCAGCTGGAGCCGCAGCTACACCGGCTCCTCCAAGCGTTTTAACAGTAATCTCTACCGTCTCCTCTCCCCGGCTGTTGAAGATTCTTCTGGCTTTCACTCCCTGAATTATGGTTAGAGTTGAGGACAACGTTCAACACCTGATTAAAAGTTTTAAGTGGCAACAGTAAATTAATGCTTCTCTTCTTTTCTCAGAAAAGTTAAACTGCTTCCTCCCTACCGAAAAACTTTGAGTAGTCTAAAACTTCGTCTATGAGCTCTACGTGGGAAAGAAGCATCCTCCGGCAGCAGTAGCGGGTGATGCCCAGTTCGTCCAAAACTTTGGCAGGGTCTTCTCCGCTCTCAACTCTACGCTTGAATTCCTCCCATTTGTCTCCTATGAGTGCTCCACACGTGAAACATCTTATTGGAACCATTAAAGCCAAAACGGTTCCCCTACCCTCATCAGAGGAAAGCCAGCTAAGCTAAAGCCCACCAGCCTCCTATATACGCCTTACGCTTCAACCCTAAAAGAAGCTTTCACCCCTGAGAAACCTGGCAGCCTCAGGATGGGTTGAACCTGAGAAAACACGTGAAGCTTCTCCCTCCTCCAAAAGTCTCCCATGGAAAAGGATGGCAAGCCTGTCAGCCAGCCTTTTCGCCTGGAAAAGATTATGGGTTGAGACCACTAGGGTGGTTTCACGTTTTATTCTGCCTATGAAGGCTTCAACAGCGGAAGCACTGGAAGGGTCTAGGTTGACTGTAGGTTCATCCAGCAGCAGAACCTCAGGCTTGAGGGCGATGGCCCTGGCTAGGGACAGTTTCTGCTGCTCCCCTCCGGAGAGGCTTCTAGCCCTTCTATCCTTCAAATTTCTGATGCCAACTTTTTCTAGGGCTTCTAAGACATGCTCTTCCACTTCGGCTTTGGGCAGACCTCTAATTTTAAGCCCGTAAGCCACATTTTCATAGACGGTGGTGTTGAAAACTGCGGCCCGCTGGAAAACCATGGTAACCTTTCTTCTAAGCTGACGGCTTAAACCGGCGTTAACAGGGTTTCCCTTGTAGAGTATTCTGCCCGAGTCTGGGGGTAGCAGTCCAGCCATAAGCTTTAGGAGGGTTGTCTTGCCTGCTCCGTTAGGCCCTAAAACCACGAGAACCTTGCCCCGTCTCACCTGCAAGCTTACGTCTAGGAGGGCTTTAACATCCCCGTAAACCTTGCTGACTTCCTCCAGCTCTAATACGATGTCAGCCATGGTCAGCCCAGCCTACGCTTGAAAAGGTTCACAGCTAGATTTAGGGCGAACACGATTAGCAGGAGAATCACCGTTAACGCTATGCCAAGCTCGATTTCTCCTCTAACGGTTTCCAAGGCTATGGCTGTGGTTAAAACCCGGGTTAAACCTTTAATGTTTCCTCCAACCATCAACGCTATGCCAAGCTCAGCTACAGCCCTGTTGAAGCTGGCAGCCACAGCCAGCATAATCCCGGAGGAAGCCTCTCTAACCACAGCCACAGCCTCCTGGAGGTGGGAAGCTCCAAGCGTTCGAGCTAAAAGCCTCACGTCAGGGTCCACAGCCTCTAGGGCGCTGGTGGTGAAACTTACAATTAGAGGAGTTATCAGGATGGCTTGACCTAGCATTATGCCAACAGGATTATAAAGAAGGTGTAAGGGCCCTAGCGGGCCAGCCTTGGAGAAGAGCAGGTATAAGATTAAGCCTAAAGCCACGGTTGGCATACCTATCAGCGCGTTAAAGAAGCCTATGAGAGCCGGTTTACCCTTGAAGTTTTTAAGCGCGATGGCTAAGCTTAGAGGGATGCTGAAAGATGCTGCCAGCAGGGTGGCTGAACCTGAAACCCCAAGCGACCTTAAGGTAACTTCCACCACCTCAGGGTTTCCCGAAGCCAGAAGGCGGAAGGCTTCCACCAAGCCTTCAAGCATTTCATAAACTATGGCTGAGCCCTCCTATACTGGGATGGACATTCCTCACCTTCCATGAAGCCGTACTCTGCAATCCAACGGGCTATCTGCGAGTTTTTCTGCTCTTGAAGTATTTTCACAGCCGGGTTGAAGAGAGGCCTCCCATATTTTTCAACGCCAAATTGGGCTAGGAGGTTCTGCCCTTTATCTGAGGTTAGAAAGTTTATGAGCAGCATAGTTGCTTTGAAGTTCACTCCTCTAACTTTTTCAGGGTTCACAGCCATAATGCTGTAAACGTTAAGAAGCTCCTTGGATTCTCCTACGTGAATTTTCAGGGAGACCAGCCCGTCTCCAAGGTATTTCAGGTATGTTCCAACGTCTGAGAGAGTGTAAGCGTTTTTCTCGTTGGCTAGGAGGAGTGTTTTACCCATTCCAGCTCCAGCCTCCACATACCATGCTTCCTCCCTAAGCCTTTCAGGGTTGAAGCCTGCTGTTTCCCATAGGGCTTTCTCCTTGCTGTGGGTTCCAGACTCGTCTCCACGGGAAATCCACAGAGCTTTTCCAGCTCTTCCAGCTTCAACTATTCTGGTTAAAGCTGCTACAGCCTTCAAGCCGTTAATGCCGGCAGGGTCTGACTTCGGCCCAACTATCAGGAAGAAGTTGTAAGCTATTATCCTCCTGTTCACGCCGTAGCCCTCCCTCATAAACTTGAATTCTTTAGGGGGGGCATGAACGAGCACGGCATCAGCATCTCCACGGGAAGCATACTGTAAAGCTATGCCTGTTCCAGCTGAAATGAAAGCTATATCATAGCATGGATAATTCTTTTCAAAGGCTTTTTCGACTAGGTCAAGCAATCCGGTATCGTAGAGGCTGGTGGTAGTTGCCACAGTAAGCCTTTCAACCCTGCTTTGCCCTGTCTGAAGATAAAGGACTGCGGTGAAGGCTGCTAACAGGATTATGGCTGCCAAGAGGATTGTTTTGTTTTGCAGTCTAATTCACCGATATGTACAGATGAATATTTCGTTTAAGAATTTTTATTTAAAGCTTTCCCACAAATAGAATAGTGAGGGACTTATACTTGAGAAAGCGGACTTCAGACTTCAAAGTATGGCTGGAGAAGGGTGGAAGCCATCTGCTTGGTGAAGGCGGCGCAACCATACTGGAGGCGGTAGGTAAACTGGGCTCCATAAGTATGGCTGCAAAAAAGCTGGGCATGTCCTACAAGTATGTTTGGGACTACATTGCAACCATCGAACGCAGCCTCGGCAAGCCAGTTGTAGAAACCTACCGAGGTGGGAAAAAGGGTGGAGGTGGAGCTAAGCTTACCGGTACCGGAAAACAGATTTTAGCGGAGTTCAAGAGGGTTGAAGGCAGACTTGCCAGAGCCTTAGAGGAAACAGCTTACCGCGGTGTTGAAGACCTAGAGCTAAGCGTGAGAAACAGGCTTAAGGGAAAAATTGAGGCCTTAAAGGTGGAGGGGCCTCTGGCCGAAGTTAAAATCAGGCTTGAAGCCTCAGCTCTGGTAAAGGCTATTCTAACCCGGGAAGCTGTTGAAGAGCTTAAACTTAAAAAGGGAGATAGGGTTGAAGCCTTGGTAAAGGCTACAAGCGTTATGGTGGCAAAGAGGGGGCGCAGGTGAGATTTTACCTGTAGGACTTCTGCCTGCGCCTTCGGGCTCCGGGCCCTCCGAACTTTTTCATTTCCTTTCTCCGTTCGTCGCCTACGAGCATCGACCTGTCGTAGGAGAGGAGAAGCCTTTTAAGCCTGCTGCTTTTGAACCAGCGGGTTAATCCACGTGCTATGCTCATTCTCACGGCTTCAGCCTGCCCCACGAAGCCTCCTCCCTTAACGTTAACGTCGATGTCAAGCTGCTTCCAGAGGTTTCCGCTTAACATGAGAGGCTCCATAATTTTCTGCCTGGCCAGTTCAGGCTGGTAGACTTCTAGGGGTATCCTGTTGATTCTTACGTTTCCCATTCCGGGACGTATAACAGCTCTTGCAACCGCGGTCTTACGTTTGCCGATGCTTATTATCGGAAGCTTCTTACCGGTCAAGCTTTCTTCCTCCAGCCGAGTTCTTCGCAGATTTCCCCCAGAAAAACGTAGCCATGCCTCAGCTTTTCAGCTGAAGCTTCAGGGGGCTTTTCAAAGCTTACACCAGAAAGAGTTTCAGGAACTCCCTCATAAACTTTAAGCCTTCTAAAGGCTTCACGCCCTCTAGGCTTGTCCCTTGGAAGCATACCCCAGACCACATCGCGGAGGAAGCTTCCTGGGCTGTGCGGATGCTTCGGCCCACGGATGGGGTTCGCCCTGCCGACAACCTCCCAAAACTCTTTAACTTCTTTAACCCTGCTTTTACGCCTGCCTGAGAGCACCGCCTTTTCAGCGTTCACTATCACGATTTTTTCTCCGCGAAGCAGCCGTTTGGCTATAAGGCTTGCAAGCCTTCCAGCTATCATACCGCTGGCATCCACCACGGTGAAGCCTTCAAAAGCCTTCAAACTTTTTTCACCCTAAAATTTTAACGTTGCTGCCTTTAGGGTTTGCTGAAGCAAGCTGTTCCAGGCTTAGGCATCTTCCCCCGGCGGCCTCGATTTTTTCTCTGGCCTTGGCTGAGAAGGAGAAGGCTGCTATGGTTACGGGGTGGTCTAAAAATCCGGTGCCCAACGCTTTCCCTGGAACCACCGCTACGTCGCCGGGCTTTGTATACCTGTTTATCCTGCTTAGGTTAACTGCACACCTTCTCCTTACGGGCTTTTCAAGCATTTCAGCGATTCTCCTCCAAACCTTCGCTTTTTTCTCTCTCGCCAGCTTTCTCAGAAGCTTTACGGTTCTAGCTCTTTCAGGATTAGTGTACCTAGCCTTCAAGCCTCAACCACGCCTACTGCTTTAACTTTATCTTCAAACTCTGAGATTTTTCTTTCAAGAATTTTCACAGCTTCAAGAATTATTCGGGAAACGGGAAGACATCCTGTGGATTCCACCAGGAATATGAGTGAGGTGTTATCGCCTGAAACCGTTATGGCTGATTCGCCTAGGGGGCACGCCTTAACACATTCCATGCAGAGGGTGCACTCAAGAAGCTTTACGACTTTAACCTTCCCGGCTTTAAGTTCCAGAACAGCCTTCGGGCAGGCTTCCACGCATTTACCGCATCCATCGCAGGCTTTGGCGCTTATTTTAATAGTCGGCATATACTTGTAGGCGCTTACGGAGACAGGCTGCCATTTAGCGTGCTGCTTCCCTCTTCCAAGCCTAGCGTACACTTCAAGCTTAAGCTTCTGTCCTGCTTCAAGCTTAACCAGTGGAATGCCGTCTGAAACCGGCCTGATGTTGGGGTCTTCAAATTTAAGGTCTCCGGAGTAAACGGTCATACGCTCTTTAGCCTCAACGTCGAGGACGGCTAAAACCCTGCACTTCGCACATCCGAGATCGCTTTTACAGTCGCACTCATCCATTGGCGTGTAGGCGTCTAGGTCCGTTTTCAAGGGAATAAGCCCCAGCCGGCTGGCGATAACCTCGTCGTTTAACACTGAAGTGTTCTCGTAGACGAATACTTCTTCTATGGCCATGGATGGAACCTCGCTTATCATGATTCTCCGCAGAGCATTGGCGAAGGCTACAGTGACTCCGGAAAGGATGAAGCGTGCATGCTTCTCGTCGAGCTCTAAAATTTCAACTTTCACTTTTAGACTCTCCTCCCCCTTCTCCCCCCAGGCCTGCGAGTGCTGTCGTGGGGGATGGGGGTTACATCTTCTATTCTGCCTATCCGTAGGCCTGAGCGGGCTAGAGCTCTGATGGCAGGCTGTGCTCCAGGGCCTGGAGTCTTGTGGAAGTGGCCTCCAGGGGCTCTGACCTTGATGTGAACTCCAGTTATGCCTTTGTCTTTGGCTATTTGAGCTGCTCTTCCAGCTGCCTGCATGGCTGCGTAGGGTGAAGGCTCAAGCCTGTCAGCTTTAACGAACATTCCGCCAGAGCAGAAGGCTACGGTTTCAGCGCCTGAAAGGTCTGTAATATGCACTATCGTGTTGTTGAAGCTGCTGTAAATGTGGGCTATCCCCCATTTCTCTTTATGCTCTTTCCCGCTGCTCATAGGTTTCACCCTGAAGCTTGAGCAGCCTCAATCTTTAAGGGGTGCTCAGGGCTTTGAAGTGGACTGTCAGGGCTGTAAGCTATCTGGCTTTCCTCCCCTTTTTTAACCATGTATCCCGGCGAAGTTATCCTAGCCCCCCCAACGGTTATGTGGCCGTGGACTATAAGCTGCCTAGCCTGGTAAACGGTTTTAGCAAGCCCTACCCTGTAAACTTGGGTTTGAAGCCTCCGCTCTAGGAAATCCTCAACCCTCAAGTCTAAAACCTCGTCCACCGTGGCATTCTCACCCACGAGCCCCATCCGCTGAAGCCTGCCGAGAAGCTCCTTTTCAACTTTGGCCCTACGCTCAACCGGCATGCCTAGGAGGCTTCTGGCGATGGTTCTATACCTGGTTAAGATGGCTTTAGCCCTCCAGAGCTCTCTCTTGTTCCTAAGCCCGTACTGGCCTAACAGTTTAAGCTCGTCAGCCAGCACATCAGCTCTCCAAGGATGCCTGGGCGCCTCATACTTTTTACGCTGCTTCTTAGGGTCTCCCAAGCTTACACCTTCCTCCTGCTTACGCCCACGGCTCTCCCCTTCCTGCCCGTGGTCCTAGTTTTCTGTCCTCTAACCTTGAGCCCCAGCATATGTCTGACGCCTCTCCAGCACCGCACAGACTTCAGGAATTCTATGTCAAGTTTCTGGCGCAGTTCCAAGTCGGCTCCGTAGAGGTGAAGGTCTCTGCCCGTTTCCAAGTCCTTCCTCCTGTCGTAAAGGAAGCTTGGTATGCCGTAGTTTTGAGGGTTAGCGATAACATCCTCAAGCTTTTTAACATCCTCATCGGAGAGGAAGCCAACCTTCAAGTCTGGGTTAAGGTTTACAGCTAGGGCTGCAGCCCTGCCGAAATTCAGGCCAACACCCTTAATCTTAGCCAGACCGTAAGCTAACTTCTTCGACCCGTCAATATCCGTACCGCAAATACGCACGATATGTCTGAAGCCTTCAGACAAACCCCCATCCACCATGTAAGCATAAAAAACCTAACCAAAATATATAAACGTAAATCAAAGCAGCCGGCTCAGCCAGCAAATTCACATTCCTTTCCCTTGAATGCTGGCTGAGAGGGAGAAAACTCTCATACGAGCCTTTCGGTAATTTAATGAAGTAAGTTTGAAAGGTTATTTCAAGGCTTCATCGATAAGCTTCCAGTTGTTAACGTATTTGGAGTAGTCCCCTACCTTCTTGTCTCTTATCTCAACCGCCTTTTTACCTTCAAAGTGAAAGTAAAAGGAGTATATTTCCCCCTTTGCAGGTTTCTTTATTTTTATAAGTTTCTCTAAGGTTGAAGTAGGTACAATTATGAAACGGTTTTCAAACGACGAAACTGTATACTCCCCGTATCGGGGAAGATATGTAAGAAACACGTA
>LUCC01000024.1:0-9634 GCA_001593855.1 Candidatus Hecatellales archaeon B24
ACCTACTGCACCCGCTGTACCCCCAGCACCATCAGGAGAGGAAATAGTTTCAAACCCAGAGGCTGGAGCTGAAAGCCTAGAAAGCCTTGTTACCGCTGGAAGAATCGAGGATGCTGCAGAGTCCCTAGCTGAAGCCGCTGCGATCGACCCAGATGCAGCAGCTCAAACCTTAACATTAATGGATAGAGCAGCTGCCGCAAAGCTTACAGAGACGCTTTCAGAGGATGTTGCCGCTGAAATCTTTGAAAGAGCGGCAGAGCTTGGAATGGTTGATG
The DNA here is from genome assembly GCA_001593855.1 of Candidatus Hecatellales archaeon B24. GTDB lineage: Archaea > Thermoproteota > Bathyarchaeia > Hecatellales > Hecatellaceae > B25. The sequence goes on from LUCC01000024.1 coordinate 276, forward strand.
AGATAGCTGAAATTGTCGAACAAATGGACGCGAAGCAGGCTGCGGAAGTTTTCGATGTTATAGCTGCCACCAACCCGGCGGCTGCGTCACAGATTCTGTCGCACGCCAGCCCTGTGGTTAGGGCAAGAGTTCTTGCCGAGATAGCTAGGCTTCCAGGAACTCCTGAAAAGGCTGCTGCCATCCTAGAGGAGATGGATACTGAAAAGGCTGTTGAAGCCGTCGAGTACATGGTTAAGCTTAAGCTGACTAAGGAGGCAGCCCTAATCCTAGCCTACCTGTCCGATGATAAGCTTGCTCAGATATGGGCTGGCATAGAAGACAAGTATAAGGAAGACCTCATACCCTACATGAAGGCTGAAACCCTCAGCAAGCTTAAACTGCTCTTCAAGGCTAAGACGGCTAACCTGATGATAATACCTGCTGGAGGCACGGAAACAGTGTCCTACGTCGACGAGACAGGAGTGGAAATAACGGTTACAGCCGTTGAAGCTACGGCTGGAATAGTTAAAACAGCCCAGTACGTGGTTAACCCGTATGAAGACGCCTCAACACCTGAAGGAGTAACACTCAAGAAGTTCGTCTACGTGAATGCGCTGTTCCCAGAGGCCTCCGTCAGCAAGATAACCATGTCAGTCCACTACACCAACGCTGAGGTTAAAGGACTGCTCGAGTTCACCCTGAAAATCTACAAGTATGATTCAGACGCCAACGCCTGGATACCAGTGGAAACCACTGTAGACGAAGCCAACAACAAGGTGACAATAACCTTCGAGGCTGAAGGAACCTACGCGGTCGGAGGAATCTAAACTAAAACATCCTCTCCCTCTTTAATCCCTGAAATGCTCCCATCCTAAAGCTTTCACTCGTTTTTCCTCTTTCTTTCCTCCAAAATACACTATTTCTCTTTTCTCGGTAGCTACCCCTATAATCTTAAATCTCCCTCTCAGAGTCTTCCCCGCTTTCATGAAGGTTTTAGGGTTGAAGGTTGCAACAAGCTCGTATTCCTCTCCCCCATACAACGCCAGACCTGAAGGGTTCAAGCCGTGAAGCCTTGCAAATTCCTCAGCTTCCCTTGCCAGCGGTATCCTGTGAAGCTCAAAGCCGACCTTGCTAGCTTTAGAAAGCTCGTGGAGACTCCAGGCAAGCCCGTCGCTTGAATCAATGGAGGCAGTTGCACCAAGCCTTCCAAGCTTAAGCCCGAGGCTGAGCCTAGCCCTAGGCCAATAGGCACTTCTAAGAATTTTCTTTTTCAAAGGCTCAGGAGCCCGGTAGCCCTCCAGCAGTATTTTGAAGGCTGCACCCGTTAAACCGAAGTTTCCGGTAACCGCTAAAAGGTCTCCGGGCTTGGCTCCAGACCTCAAAACTATTTCGTTCTTCCTGCAGGTTCCGAAGAGGGAAACCGCCAAGACTAACTCCTCCGCCTCGTTGGTGTCTCCCCCAACAATCTTAACCCTGTAAGCTTCTGCAGCAGCCTTCAATCCTTCAGCCAGCTCTCCAGCCTTCTCAACCATCTCTTTTGGAATTCCCAAGCCTATCAAGGCGGCGAGAGGCTTAACTCCCTTGGCGGCAAGGTCGCTTACAGCCATAACCATTGCCTTCCATCCAGCCTGTCGAATGGACATCCCCGGCAGAACGTCTGTTCCAGCCGTCAACATGTCAACCTTCAAAACGGCAAGCCTATTCCCGCCTAAACTCCAAGCTGAAACGTCATCGCCCAGCGGAACTGGTAAACGGTTTCTCGCCTTAAACTTCCTAAGGAAAAGTTCCACCAGCTCACGTTCGCCAGGCAAAGAGCAAACTCCTCCAGAAACCTTAAACCTAACACGTAATACTTTAATTTTATTAGGCTGAAGCCCCGGTAGCTTAGCGGTTATAGCGGCGGCCTTGTAAGCCGCAGGTCGCGGGTTCAAATCCCGCCCGGGGCTCCACCGGTAAGCTTCCTATTATAGAATGGCTTCGGCTAGTAGGAGTATTGCGGCTATTATTATTCCGGCTGAAACCATTCTCAGCCCGTTTAAGACCATGTTCTCCCTGGAGATTTTACCCAGGAATATTCCGAGGGTGAAAAGCACGGTTATGGTTATGGCTATGGAAATGTAAACGGCTGAGATGAAGGGGCATAGTCCCGCCCTCGTGAAGAGGAAGGGAGAAACCGAGGCTAAAGCCACCACCACAGGCGAAATCCCGTCTACGACGGCAAGCCATACCATGGTGGCCAGGGAGGCCCTGTAAATCCTAGTCTGCTTTAAATCCGTGAAGAGGGCTGCCTCCAACTCTTTAAGCTTCCTAGTGCGTTCAGCTTTCTCAGCCATGTAGGCACCCCAAAGGCCTGAAAGACCCATGGCAAGACTTGCCCCTAAAACAGCGCTTAAAATAACGTTTACGTTTCTAACCCCGCCTATGTAAGCTCCCAGTATGATGCCCAGAACCGTTAGGGCGCCGTCGAAGGCGTTCATAACAAAGTATCTTCTGGCTATCTCCCCAGCGTTGGCTAACTTCAAAAATCCCCTATACCGTTTCACCCTGCTTAAGAAGCCTTTAAACATGTTCGCCGTATGCTTTTTCCAGTCCACTTTACTTCAAGAATGCCTCCAAAGGCCCGGCAGAAGCCTTCGGCCTCCAACAGTAATAGAGTTTCCTAAAAGAAAAATTTAACTCTAAAGCCGGGTTTTCCATATTCTGGTGTTCAGGCAGGGTGACCGCGAGCATAAGGAGGATTGTGCTGGACTCTCTGAAACCGCGGGAGGCTTCCATAATAGAGCTTTCCCAAGCCCTATGCTCCGTGAAGGGTGTCAACGAGGTTGACATAACGGTCACAGAGGTTGATGTGAAAACCGAAACCATAAGGCTGGTAATCAGGGGAAGCAACATAAACTATGATGAACTATCGAAGGTCATGGTAGACCACGGTTCAACCATCAGAAGCATAGACGAAATAAGCGTAGCCAAAAGCTGAGGAAGCCTGCACATCCTCATAAAAGCTAAGGCAGAAGCTGGACTGCAATCTTATTAACTCATTTATGAGTAATAACTCTTTTATAATAAGCCTAACTATCAAGCCCTTCCAAGGTGGAATTATGCGGTCGATGGAGGTCGCTGGGGCAGCCGTCCTTGCCACGGTTTCAGTCGTCCTTCAAGCTCTCCCACCAATATTTGTAACTCCCTGGTTCATGAGAATAGACCTAGTTGCCGTTCCTTGGGTGGTTGCCTGGATTCTCTTCGGGTTTAAGGCTTCTCTTCTAAGCCTCGCCATAAGCATACCCATAGTTGGCGTTTTAGGCCCTTTCGCCGGAGGATGGGTTGGCGCCATCATGAAGGCCACGGCAAGCGTCTGGATGATACTGGTTCCAGCCTTCTTCTCCCTAAAATACGGGGTGGAAAGGCTGCTGGCAAACAGGCTTCTGTACGGAGCCGCGGTCGCATCCTCCGTGGTGGCGAGAGGCGTAGCCACAGTATTCCTTAACCTTTATTTTGCCATTCCAGTATTTTTCGGCATGAGTTTAGACCAGATAATAGAGTTCTTCTCAAACCCTGCTTTCCAAAGCTTCCTCGGACTATCGCTAGGCCTGGTAGGCATATGGGCTGCAGTAGGCGAGATATTCTTCTGGAACACTGTTCAAGGCGTAATAGACCTCTACGTGTCGCTTGCTGTAGGCTTAGCTGTCGTTCGAAGGCTTAAAGGCAGATTTTCCACCGGCAAAACTTTACATGTATAGTGACCGAATTCTAGTTTAATGAATTCCAACATCAAGTTTAAGCCCATATGGTTTGACTCGCTTGGAGCTAAGTCTTCCTGCACCCTAGTGGCAACTCCAGACGTTAGAATCTTGATAGATCCTGGAGTAGCTGTTATGCATCCAAGCTTTCCAGCATCCACCATGGATAAGTGGCGCTGGTGCGAGCAGGCTGAAAGAGCTATAATGGCTGCCTCCAAAAAGGCGGAAGTCATCATAATTTCCCATTACCACTACGACCACTTCACCGATTTCGAGGCAGAGCTCTACAGGGGGAAACTGCTCCTAGCCAAAAACCCAAACCAGTATATCAACGACTCTCAGAGAGGTAGGGCTGAAAGCTTCTTCAGCAGCCTCTACCAAACCCTAGGCAAAGTCAGCCTCCAAGAAGTCTTAGAGGAACCTAAACCTCAAAAATACGTGGACCCTGCTAAAACTCTTCAAATAGCCTTAAACAAAGACTTCGGAGACTATGGAAAACGTAGAAAAGAAGTTCTAAGACTCGGCGAAAAATGGTTTAAGGCCAGAGCCGCCCGCTGGGAAAAAACGAAAAGAATACCTGCGCTAAAACTTGGAGAAGTTGAGGTAAGGTTTGCTGAGGGAAGCGAAATAAGGATTGGAGGGACGAAGCTTCGGTTTAAGGGCCCCCTATTCCACGGCGTAGAATATTCAAGGGTTGGATGGGTTTTCTCAACCATAGTAGAATACGGCGGGGAAAAGCTGATTCACAGCTCAGACCTCAACGGGCCTGTCATAGAAGATTACGCCCAGTGGATAGTGGAGGAGAAACCTGACATCCTTATCCTAGACGGCCCCATGACCTACATGCTAGGCTACACCCTAAACCTGATAAACTTCAACCGAACCCTCGAAAACGCGTTGAACATCGTGGAAAACGCCGAATGCAAGCTAATAATCTACGACCACCACCTCCCACGAGAACCAAAATTCATGGAGCGCACAAAAACCATACGGGAAAAAGCAGGAAAACTGGGAGTAAAAATGGCCACTGCCGCGGAGATCCTTGGGAAAACTCCGGCAGTTCTACGAAGCCTCCGTAAACAGGCTTAGAATAACCTCACCAAATACCTCAAGAGGAAAAACACGCCCATGCCTATCAGGAAGAGGCCGCAGGTAAAGGTGAGATAAGGTAGAAAGTCTTCAATTTTCCTTCGGCTTCGAGCCAGAAGATACGAGATGCTTCCATACCAGGTGAAGACAGCTGCCAAGCTTCCCATCGCCCACGAGAGCACGCCCGTAGCTCCTCCGAGCTCCGTGGCATAGCTTAACATGGGCAGGCCTATCACAGCCCACCACAGAAAAAACTGCGGGTTCGAAAGGCTTGCAATCAAGCCTCCGAGGAAAGGGTTCAAAGAGCTGGCTTCAGCCCGAAAGCTCAGCTTTAACGGTCCTGCCTTAAAACCTTTCAGAAGCATCAAGCCGAGGACCATCAGCGAGAAGCCTCCCAAGGTTCCAGCATAAAACTGGAAGGCTTCAAGCTGGAATAGGTAGGATAAGCCTGCTATAAGTAGAAGCAGAACTGCCCCTGCAACAAGGGCGTGGGCTAAGGTTACGAGGAAGCCGCTTCCAAAGCCTCCCGTCGTGGCCTGGTGGAGAACTAGTATCAGGATGGGGCCTGGAACTACGATGCCTGACATGGCAACCATGAATCCTAGGCAGGCCAGCCAGAAAGCTTCCAACATGAATATTAACCATTCCGTTAATAGGTTAAACAGGTTTTAAAGTCTTAGGTGTGGAAGCTTGAACTTTCCAGGCAGCTCGGAAGAGGCTGAAAGAAGAATTCTTGAAAGGCTAGAAAACATGAGGGACAACATTGTAAGGCTTTCCTCAGACCTCATCAGAATTCCCACCGTGAACCCTCCAGGAGAAAACTACGGTGAAATCTCAAGCTTTCTGTCTAAGAAAATGGATGAAATAGGGTTAAAAGTTGAGGTTTTCCAAGCCTCAGAATCTAAGCTTAAGGAGCTAGGCCTGAAGCCTCCAAGACCCGTCGTCGTGGGAACCTTGGAAGCTGGAAAACCGGAAGAGGCTCTTCACTTCAACGGCCACTACGATGTGGTGCCTGCTGGTGAAGGCTGGACCGTGGAGCCTTTCAAGCCTACGGTTAGAAACGGCAGACTGTACGGGAGAGGAGCCTCAGACATGAAGGGTGGAATAGCAGCCATGCTGGCAGCTGTTGAAGCCGTAAGAAAGGAGAGGGTGAACCTTAGAGGAGACTTAAAGCTTTCCTTTGTGCCAGACGAGGAAATTGGAGGGCAGACCGGAACAGGATGCCTGGCTGAGCTTGGATTGATGGAGGGGAAAGCCGCCCTAATAGGAGAAGCATCCGGCATAGACAGGGTGTGCGTAGCCCATAAGGGAGCCCTATGGCTTGAGGTGGCTGTTAAAGGCGAAGCAGCCCACACGTGCATGGCCCATAAAGCCGTAAACGCCGTGGAGAAGGCTGCGAAAATAATCGTTGAACTCGGGAAGCTTAAGGAAGGCTTCAAGGCTAAAGCCACCAGAACTCCCATGCTAAGCGGCCATGAAAACCCCGTCATAAACATTGGGGGAGTAATCCGTGGAGGAGTGAAAGCAAACGTGGTTCCAGAACTCTGCGTGTTCACCGTGGACAGAAGGCTCATACCGGAAGAAAACGTTGAAGAAGCTGAAGCTGAAATAGTAGGCCTAATAGAGGAAATGGGAAGAGAAGACCCTCAGCTTCAAGCCGAGGTTAAAAGAATCCTCCATGTTGAAGCAGCCTTCACGCCTGAAAACGAAAAAATCTGCAGGGTTCTCGTCGAGGCTGCTGGGAAAGTTACAGGTGTGAAACCTCAAATATCAGGCCTACCAGTCTTCACGGACATGCACTTCTTCAGCCAGCATATGCCGTCCGCCATTTACGGGCCAGGCGTCCTAGAGAAAGTTCATGCAGCAGACGAGTACGTTCCAGTTGAAGAGCTTGTAGCCTCAGCCAAGGTGTACGCTCTAACCATCCTGAAAATGCTCGCCTAGCCTCCTTTCCCGAGGTGAGGTCTGTGCTTAACCATAAACGGCTTCGCGAGGCTATTTTGCTTGTTGAAAAGCTTGGAGGTTTATCCTTTGAAATAGGCCCCATAAGGCCTCCCAGCGAGGGTGGAAGCCGCTCACTGCTTTTAAGAGTTACTAGGAACTGCCCTTGGAGGCTATGTGCTTTCTGCTATGGAATCCCCTACCGAAGGCAGAAGTTTCAGCTTAGGCCAGTAGGGGAAGTCATAGGAGACCTAGACCAGGCGAAGGCCATGGCAGACCTTCTAAAGGAAGTATCCCTTAAACTTGGCTACGGAGGGGAAACCGGTGAAAGCCTGCTTAAGACCCTGCTGAAGCTAGACCCAACGTTAAACCATCATGAAAGCTTCCTAAACCTGTTCAACTGGCTTACCTCAGGAGGGAAAACCGTTTTCCTCCAAGATGCCGACAGCCTCATAACTCCAACCCAAACCCTCGCGGAAATCCTCAGACACTTAAAAGCCCTCTTCCCACAGGTTGAAAGAATTACATCCTACGCCAGAGCCAAAACCCTGACGGTTAAGCCTCTTGAAGACCTCAAGCTTCTTAGAAGCCTAGGCCTTTCAAGGCTTCATGTCGGGCTTGAAAGCGGAGATGACGAGGTTCTGAAAAGGGTTAACAAGGGTGTAACCGCCAGGGAGCATGTGGAAGCTGGAAGGAAAGTTATTGAAGCGGGAATGGAGCTTTCCCTATATGTCATGCCAGGACTGGGCAGCGTCACCCTCTCAAGACAGCACGCGGAAAACACAGCCAAGGTCTTGAACAGGATAAACCCCCATTTCGTAAGGGTTAGAACCTTCCTGCCTCTACCTAGAACCCCGCTTTTCGACGAATATAAGAAGGGAAGCTTCAAGCTGCTTTCACCCCGCCAATGCCTAAGCGAGATAAGGCTTATGGTGGAAAAGCTGGAGATAACAGGCAGAATATGCTTCGACCACTTCGTAAATCCCTCCCTGAAAAACGGGTTCCCCATCTTCAGGCAGAACTATGACGGATACAAGCTTCCAGAGGAGAAACGCCTCCTGCTTGAAACCGTCGACAGGGCGCTTGAGCTGGAGGAGTCCGAGTTTAGGTGGCTGGAGGAGCTTGTAGGCTTACCCTGCCTCTAGGCGAAGTCTTATTAGTTTTGCTCCCCATTCTTATCTTTGAAGCTTTCAGGTGGGTTTATTTGGGAGCCGAAACTTCCGTTAAAATTGTGGAGGCTCTTAAAGTTAAGGCAGGAGCCAAGATGCTGGTTGGAATACCTGACGTAGGCCTTGTAGGCGTTATAGCAGCCTCCCATATTGTTCAGTCCCTAAACATGGTGGAGGCAGGCTACCTAGACTCAGATGAAATTCCACCCATAGTCGTAATTCACAATAATGAGCCCAAGTCGCCCATAAGAATCTACAATTCAGGAGACCTCATAGTGCTCACCACCGAAATAGTGCTTCCAGCTCAAACCATCCTCACGATTTCAAGAAGTATAACCAGGTGGGCTAAGGAGAAGGGGATAAGCACTATAATAGGGCTTACCGGCTTAGCCACACCTAACAGGCTTGAAATAGAGAAGCCGACGGTCTACGGGGTGGGAAGCACCCCTCAGGCGAGAGAGCTGCTGAGCAAGGCTGGAATAAAAAGCTTCGACGAAGGCCTTCTCGTGGGAACCTATGCAACCCTGCTAAGGGAGTGTATGAGAGCTGAGCAGCCTAACATTACACTGCTGGCTGAAGCGCACCTCCAGTTTCCAGACCCAGGAGCCTCAGCCTCCATCATCGAAACCTTGAACACGCTTCTAAACCTTAACATAGACGTAGGTGAACTTCTAGACAAGGCTGAGGAGATAAGGGTTAAGGCTAGGGAACTTATGAAGAAAACCCAAGAACAGCTCAGAAGCCTTAGGAAAGTCCAGGAGCAGGAGCTTCCAGGAATATACGTTTAAGGAGGGATAAAACATGTCCCAGCGTAAAAGAAAGTCGATTTTCGAAATCTTTGAGGAGCTCATAGGCCACGTAGACAAGGTTTTCGAGGAACTGGTGGGGGTAGCTCCCTTCGAAGCTCCCCTCTGCGACGTTTCCAAGCGGGAGCTTAAACCCCTAGTCCACATGTATGAAACCGAAGACGAGGTCATCGTCACCATAGACCTGCCCTACGTTAGAAAGGAGGATATCAGGCTTTCAGCCAGCGAGAACACGCTTAAAATCGAGGCTCCTGTAAGAGAGCGTATCAGGATGAGCAGGTGGGGGCCATACCAGCGGGAGGTAGAATTCGAATGCTTCCGCAGAACCATAACTCTGCCAGCTATCATAGACCCTGAAAAGACAAGGGCGAAGTTTAAAGACGGAATCCTCCAAGTGATTCTTCCCAAGAAAATCTACGGCTACAGGATAATAGTAGAGTAAGGCTGGAAGACGCTCCGGTTTTCTCTACTTGGAGGTTAAACCGTTGGCTGAAAGCTATAGGAGGGCTGGCGTGGACGTTGAGGCTGAAGACGAAGCCTTAAAACTTGTTGTTGAGGAATGCCGTAAAACCTTCAGCCTTAGAACCGGTGCCGGCAGCCCTATAATCCCCATAGCCCACTTTGCAGGCGTGGTAAAG
>LUCC01000024.1:9693-13860 GCA_001593855.1 Candidatus Hecatellales archaeon B24
CATGGACAGATATGACACCGTGGGCATAGACTGCGTAGCCATGAACGTCAACGACATTATATGTATTGGAGCTGAGCCCATCTCCTTCATAGACTACATCGCCCTGCAAAAACCCGACCCAAGGCTTCTCCAGGAAATCGCCAGAGGGCTTGCTGAAGGAGCGAAACAGGCCGGTGTAACCATTGTTGGAGGGGAAATAGCTCAGCTTCCAGAGATGATTCGAGGCAAGCGGGAAGGCTTCGGCTTCGACCTAGCAGGCATGTGTGTGGGGCTAGTAGACCTCAACCGCCTCATAGACGGAGGAAAAGTTGAGGAAGGAGACGTTGTGATAGGGCTTAGAAGCTCAGGAATACACAGCAACGGGCTTACCCTCGCCAGGAAGGTTCTGCTTGAAAAGGCTGGGCTAAGCCTCTTCAAGCCTGTGGAAGACCTTGGAAAGCCTCTGGGCGAGGAGCTTCTAACTCCAACCCGCATCTACGTTAAGCCTGTCCTAGACATGCTTAAAGGCGGAGTTGAAATTCACGGTATGGCCAACATTACTGGTAAGGGGCTGCTGAACCTTGCGAGAGCCAGCCCCCATGCAGGATACGTCTTGGAAAGCCTGCCTGAGCCTCAGCCCATCTTCAAAATAATTCAGAGGTACGGCAAGGTTTCGGACGGCGAAATGTACCAGGTTTTCAACATGGGGGTAGGCTTCTGCCTTGTAGTGTCGAAGGCCAGCGTTGATGAGGCTGTGGATAAGGCTGAGAGGCATGGGGTTGAGGCTTCCGTCCTAGGCTATGCGGTGAAGGATGCTGAGAGAAGGCTGATTGTCAAGCCTAAAGGATTAATCGGAGTTAAAGGACGGTTTAAACCTCAGTAACCGCTTCCTTTAAATCCGACAGAACATTCTAAAATATCGTTATAGATGACAGCCGCTCCATGAGCGGTTAAGCCTTAGGATGAGGGGAGAGGCTTGAACAGGATAAACGTGGCCGTGATAGGTGTTGGAAACTGTGCTTCCTCCCTCATTCAAGGCGTTTACTATTACCGGAATGTTAAAGACGACGAGAAGGTTCCAGGGCTAATCCACACCGTTTTCGGAGAATACCGGATAAGAGACATAAACTTCGTAGCAGCCTTCGATGTGGACCCCAGAAAAATAGGGAAGGACCTATCTCAAGCCATCTTCACAGAGCCCAACTGCACCCTGAAATTCTGCGATGTGCCGCCCATGGACGTTATAGTTCAGCCGGGGCCCATCCTAGACGGTGTAGCTCCCCACATGGAGGAAGCCTTCGGCCTATCCGAAAGAGGACCTGTAGAAGCCTGTGAAGTTTCAAGAGTTCTTGAAGCCTCCAACGCCGACATGGTGATAAACTATCTGCCCGTTGGAAGCTATAATGCTACAAGGTTTTACGCTGAAGCCGCCTTAAAGGCTGGATGTGCCTTCATCAACGCCATACCGGAGTTCATAGCCTCCGACAGCTTCTGGGCTAAAAAGTTTGAGGAAGCAGGAATTCCCCTGGCTGGAGACGACATAAAAAGCCAGGTTGGAGCCACCATTCTCCATCGAACCCTGGTAAACCTGCTGGAAACCAGAGGTGTCAAGGTGGATGAAACCTACCAGCTTAACATAGGGGGAAACACCGACTTCCTCAACATGACAGACGAGTCAAGGCTTAAAAGCAAGCGTATAAGCAAAACAGAGGCTGTAACCTCGCTGCTTCCCTACGATGTCAACGTGAGAATAGGCCCCTCCGACTACGTGCATTTCCTCAACGACAGAAAAATATGCTACATCTACATTAAAGGAAGAAAATTCGGTGATGTACCCTTAACCATCGACGTCAAACTTTCCGTTGAAGACTCGCCGAACAGCGCTGGAATAATGGTTGACGTGATTAGAGCCGTGAAGCTGGCCTTAGACCGTGAAGTCGGAGGACCCCTAACAAGCATTTCAGCCTACGCCTTCAAACATCCTCCCGAGCAAGTGCCTGACCATGTTGCCGTGAAATGGGTTGAAGATTTCATCGAAGGGAAAAGGGTTAGATAGCCTGCCAGGCGATACCTTCTTTAAGGTCTTCAAACACTTCAGCCTTGAAAGTCCGTTGGCGTTAAAAACAGAGGAGAAACCATGCAGCCTCTGCGGAAAGCGTAAGACCGTTTATTTTAGGCCTTACTCTGGGGAGAGGCTCTGCCGCCTATGCTTCATACGTTCCCTCGAACGTAAAGTGCGCAGAACCATTTCAAAGTATGCCATGTTCAACCCGGATGACAGGATAGCCCTAGCCCTCTCAGGTGGAAAGGACAGCCTCTCCCTCCTGCAAATCCTCCACAGGCTTGAGGCATCCTTCCCGGAAGCTGAGCTTTACGCCGTAACCGTGAACGAGGGGATAGAAGGCTACAGGGATGAAGCCGTAGAACATGCCGTTGAAGCCTGTCAGAGGCTTAGAGTGAAGCATGTGGTCGTAAGCTTCAGGGAGCTTTTCGGGTGCACCCTAGACGAGGTGGTTGAGGCTTCTCAAAGCCTTGAAGACTCTCCAGCCCCATGCTCCTACTGCGGCGTCCTGAGGAGGAGAGCTCTAAACCTGGCAGCAGAAAAGCTTGGAGCCACGAAAATCGCTACAGCCCACAACCTTGACGACGAAGTTCAAACCCTCATCTTAAACCTTATCCACGGCGACGTTTACAAGCTTGGACGCATAGACCCTGAAGCCCCGGAGGCTGAAGGCTTCATTCCAAGAGTTAAACCCTTCAGGGAAATCCCGGAGGCTGAAATAGCTTTCTACGCCTACCTTACAGGGGTGAAATTTCAGTCTAAACCATGCCCCTACGCCGGTTACGCTCTGCGAGGAGAGGTCAGATGGTTTCTGAACAGGCTTGAAGCCAGCCATCCAGGCATAAAGTTCACCCTGTACCATTCCTTCGAGAAGCTTAAGCCCCTAGTCAGAAGCGGAGTTAAAGCCGAAATATTAAAGTGTAAGCTCTGCGGTGAAGCTTCCTCCAAAACCATCTGCGAAGTTTGCAACATGCTCAGCCAGCTTGGAAAGCTTAAAGAGCCTGGTAAAACTAATTAGGAAGCGTGCTCCTCTCATTTTGAGGCTGAAGGAAGGCTTGAAAAGGGAAGAGCCCGACGGAAACTTGGAGTACAAGCTTAAGCTAGTGGAGGTTCCGCCTGAACGCTTAGAGGAGCTGGCAAGCCAGCTTAAATACAGGCTTGAGGAGGGCATGGGTGAAGCCATCTACGAGCTTGGAGTAACCGATGAAGGCGAAGTCTTAGGGCTTGACAGCCGGGACCTAGAGGAAACCTTGAAAACCCTCGCAGCCGCTGCAGAGAAGGTTGGAGCGAAAACCACGCTTATCAGGAAAATCCACGGCAAAATGGGGGTTGCAGCCGAAGTTCTCATTAGGAGAACTAAGGAGGCTGAAAGCTTTCCGATATGGCTTTACATCCCAGTGCTTGGGAACGTGGACTCAGGGAAGTCAAGCCTTGTAAGCGTGCTGGTAAGCGGAGAACTAGACGATGGAAACGGAAGCGCCATGATGAAGGTTGCCCGCTACCTCCACGAGATTAAAAGCCGGAGAACCTCGTCTATTTCCTCCCACCCGCTTGGCTTCGACGACCACGGTGAAACCGTGAATTACAGGCTGGCCTCGCCCTTCGACGAGGCTGAAATCTTCCTTAACTCCAGCAAAATCGTGGACTTCGTAGACCTTGGAGGGCATGAACGCTACTTCAAAACTACGCTTAAAGGTATTATGGGCCACCATCCCGACTACTGCCTGATAACGGTTGCAGCCAACACAGGCATAAAGCCCATGACCATCGAACACTTGAAGGTCGTGGTAGGGCTAAGGCTTCCCATGGTCTTCGTGGTCACCAAAATCGACATGATACCCCAGAAAGTGGGGAAGGTTGTAAAGGACATTTCAGGCCTGGTTAAGCTTCCCAAGATAAACGCTGTACCCTTCCAGGTTAAAAGCGTAGACGACGCCGTGGTCGCAGCGAAAATTATGCCTTCAGGGAGGGTTGCGCCAATATTCACGGTTTCAAACGTGACAGGGGAAGGCTTAGACCTCCTAAGAGTATTCCTCAACCTTCTGCCTCCTCGAACCAGGTGGAGGGAACAAGTCAACCGCAGCTTCCTCTCCTACGTAGACGACATCTTCAACGTTAAAGGTGTG
>LUCC01000025.1 GCA_001593855.1 Candidatus Hecatellales archaeon B24
GAAGCCTACAGCTTTAACTTTCTCAAGCATAGCTCAGCCTTCCGCCTGTTTTAGGCTCTTACAGTTAAAGGCTTAAACCTGCAAATAACGGTTTTTCCCTGGGGGTTAGACTAAAAGTTTATTAAATTGTCTTTAACGCTCTATTTGTGCGTAGCGTGATATGTTGCGTTGGGCGATGACGATGTTTTTGAAGCCGGAGCTAGCCGAGTAGGGGAGGTACTGCCTGAAATATGAGTGGTAAGAAAGAAGAACCGTCCTTTAACGTCTTCAACCATATACTGGTTCCGAAACATGAAATCCTGTCTGAGAAGGAGGCTGAAGAGCTTCTCCGCAAATACAAGATAAAACCTTACCATCTCCCCAAAATCAAGGATACCGACCCTGCCGTTAAGGCTTTAGACGCCAAGCCGGGGGACATAATCAAGATTACACGTAAAAGTCCTACAGCTGGCGAAGCAGTATACTACAGGTTTGTGGTGAGGGAGAAGTAGCCATGGAGGTTCCTGTTAAACCCGCTGGGATAAGAAGTGGAATGCCTCAAACATCCAGCTGGCCCCTCCTAGAAGACATGCTCAAGAAGGAAGGCCTCGTAAGGCAGCATCTCAACTCCTATAACGCCTTCATCACCAGGGGGCTTCGTGAAATAATAAGCGAGGTCGGCGGAATAGACGTTGAAGCTGAAACCAAGTACAGGGTTAGGTTCGGAGAGGTTAAAGTTGGAAAGCCCAGAATCGTGGAGGTCGACGGCTCTGAGCATGAAATCTATCCTATGGAAGCCCGCATCAGAAACATAACGTACGCCGCCCCCCTACACCTTGACATGTGGGTGGAGAAGGACGGCAGAAGAATACTTTTCATAAAGGACGTTTACATAGGCGACATCCCCATCATGGTTAAGTCTGAACGCTGCCATCTTTCAGGGTTAAGCCGAGAGGAGTTTATGGCTGCCGGGGAAGACCCTAACGACCCCGGAGGATACTTCATAGTGAACGGCTCTGAAAGGGTTATCGTAGCCCTAGAAGACCTAGCGCCAAACAGGATAATGGTGGACATGGAGGAGGTTGGAACAACAGCCACCTACCGAGCTAAAATCTTCTCCACCACCGTGGGCTTCAGAGCCCGCATAGAAGTTAAAATGAGGGCTGACCGCTCTATCCACGTTTCCATCCCGGGGGTAATGGTTGACATACCCTTCGTCGTCCTCATGAAGGCTTTAGGCTTAGAAGTTGACAGGCAGATCGCTGAAGCTGTTTCGCCGAGACCTGAAATCCAGCAGATGCTAGACGCCTCCTTTGAAAAGGCTGCTGGAGTGATCAAAAGTAAGGATGCCATCCTTTTCATAGGGAACAGAGTTGCCTTCGGCCATGTGGAAGAGTACAGGGTTAGAAAAGCTGAAAACGTGCTTGACAGAAACTTTCTGCCTCACCTAGGCAGAACCCCTGAAAGCAGAATTAAAAAGGCTTACTTCCTAGCTGAGGTTATATGCAAGCTTATAGAGCTTAAGCTAGGCTGGAGGAAGCCTGACGATAAAGACCATTACGCTAACAAGAGGCTTAGGCTTGCAGGCGTTCTCCTCGCCGACCTTTTCCGTGTAACCTTCCGGAACCTCTGCCGAGACATGAAATACCAGCTGGAGCGCACAAGTCTTAAACGGATAGGTCCGGCTGGCGCCATAAACGCGGCGGTAAGACCTGGGATAATAACTGAGCGTATTCAGCATGCCCTGGCAACGGGGAACTGGGGCAGAGGCAAGGTTGGCATAACCCAGCTTTTAGACCGGACAAACTATATTTCAACTTTAAGCCATTTGAGGAGGCTTCAGTCGCCTCTAAGCCGAAGCCAGCCTAACTTTGAAGCCAGAGACCTTCATGCAACCCACTGGGGTAGAATATGCCCTAACGAAACTCCTGAAGGCTCCAACTGCGGGCTTGTTAAAAACCTGGCTCTCTCATCCGCCATATCTATTGGGGAAAGCCTGGAAAAGATTAGGGAGCTGCTGCAAAGCCTTGGGGTTGTAAGCGTTGAGGAAGCTGGCTCCGAGCTTAAGCTTAAAGGTGCCAGGGTTTTCTACGACGGCCACATAGGCTATACGCTTGACCCTGAAGGGCTGGTTAAAAGGCTTAGGGAGATGAGGCGTAAAGGCGAGATAAGCCATGAAATAAACGTAGCCCTCTACGTTCACAAGTCCAAGGAAATGGTTTTGAAAGAGGTCTACGTTAACGCTGATGCTGGAAGAATAAGGAGGCCGCTTGTAATAGTTGAAAACGGGAGGCCCAAAGTTTCAGAGGAAGACCTGGAAAGGCTTAGGCGGGGAGAAATATCCTGGCGTATCCTTCTGGAAAACGGTCAGATAGAGCTTCTGGACGCTGACGAAGAGGAAAACGCCTACGTGGCGCTTAGACCTGAAGACTTAACCCCTGAGCATACCCACCTTGAAATTGTCCCCTACGGTATCCTAGGCATCTGCGCCTCGCTTATACCCTACCCTGAACATAACCAGTCTCCGAGGAACTCCTATGAGGCAGCGATGGCTAAGCAGGCCCTAGGCATGTACGCTTCCAACTTTTTCCTTAGAACCGACTCCAGAAGCCATATTCTACATTACCCGCAGAGGCCGCTGGTGAAAACAGATCCCATGGACATTATAGGCTACGATGAGAGGCCTTCAGGCCAGAACTGTGTTATGGCTGTGCTGTCCTTTGAAGGCTACAACATGGAGGACGCCCTCATCTTCAACAAGGCCTCGGTGGAAAGAGGCTTAGCCAGGTCAACCTTCTACAGGCTCTACGAGGCTGAAGCCAAGCAGTATCTGGGCGGAGAAAAGGACAGGTTCGAGTTTCCTGAAGCCGGAACCATAGGCTTTAGAGGCGAGCAGTACTACCGGAATCTGGAGCCGGACGGGGTGATCTCCCCGGAAACAGAGGTTTCAGGTTTAGATGTGCTGGTAGGACGCACAAGTCCTCCAAGGTTCCTCGAGGAGTACAAGGAGTTCGAGATTAAGGGGCCCACCCGCAGGGATACCTCTATAACCATGAGGCCTTCTGAGGAGGGCATAGTGGACGCGGTTATGGTTACTAAAACCTCTCAGGGGAACACGCTGGTTAAAGTAAAAGTTAGAGATGTTAGGAACGCTGAGCTTGGAGACAAGTTTGCCTCCCGCCACGGCCAGAAGGGTGTAATAGGGATGCTCGTGCCCCCTGAGGACATGCCCTTCACGGAAACCGGTATAGTTCCTGACATAATTATTAATCCCCACGCCTTCCCGTCAAGGATGACCATAGGCCAGTTCCTCGAATCCATAGCCGGAAAGGTTTCCGCGATGATTGGCAGGCCTGTCAACGGAACTGCCTTCGCCAACGAGAAGGTTGAAGACCTGAGAAGCATGCTTAAGAAGCTTGGCTTCCACCATGGCGGAAGAGAAGTTATGTATAACGGAATTACCGGGGAGAAATTTGAAGTTGACATTTTCATAGGCGTAGTCTACTACCAGAAGCTTCACCACATGGTTGTAGACAAGATTCACGCTAGAGCCAGAGGCCAGGTGCAAATGCTGACAAGGCAGCCTACCGAGGGAAGAGCTAGGGGAGGAGGATTAAGGTTCGGCGAGATGGAGAGAGACTGCCTTGTAGGCCATGGTGCAGCCCTCCTGCTGAAGGACAGGCTCTTAGACGAGTCTGACAAGTACGTTATCTATGTATGCGAGAAATGCGGTCTTATCGCCTGGTATGATTCAAGGCAGCGTAAGTACGTCTGCTCCATCTGCGGGGATGAAACAGTTATTTCGCCTGTGACAGTTTCCTACGCCTTCAAGCTGCTTCTACAGGAGCTTATGAGCCTCTGCATTGCTCCCAGACTGATTCTGGAGGAGAGGGCGTAAGTTGGCGGTTGAAACTTTAATCGAGGAGGAAGAAGCTACCAAGCGGATAAAAAAGATAAAGTTCGGCCTTCTTTCACCTCAGGAAATCAGAAAGTACTCGGTGGTTGAGGTTAGGGAGGCTGACACCTACGATGAGGATGGAGCTCCCATAGCCTCAGGGCTGATGGATGAAAGGCTTGGAACCCTTGAGCCCAGAGCCCGCTGTAAAACCTGCGGTAACACCACCGCCCGCTGTCCAGGCCACTTCGGCCATATAGAACTCGCCTTCCCCGTCGTCCATGTGGGCTTCGTAAAGTATATCCATGAAATCCTGAACATTTTCTGCAAGGAATGCGGCAGAATCCTAATCCCCCAAGAAGAGATCGAGAAGTATAAGAGCAAAATCGAGAAGGTTCGGGAGAAGCTTGGGGAGGAGCCATTATTCATCTACGAGGAGATTAAACATAAAGCCAGAAAGGCGCAGCGGTGCCCCCACTGCATGAAAAGGAGGAACCCCATAGAATTCTCGAAGCCCACAGGCTTCTACGAGCATGTTGAGGGAATTCCAAGGCCTCTAACGCCTTCAACCCTCAGAGGCTGGCTTGAACTGGTAAACGACGACGACCTCAAGCTTATAGGCTACGACCCCTCAGCCATGAGGCCTGAATGGATGATTCTCCAGGTTCTACCCGTCCCCCCAGTATGCGTTAGGCCTTCCATCATGCTTGAGTCTGGCATACGCTCTGAAGACGACTTAACCCATAAGCTTGTAGACATCATCCGGATTAACAGGAGGCTTGAAGAGTACACAAGCGAGGGTGGAGCTCCACCTCTCATATCCCAAGAGCTTTCAGACCTCCTCCAATACCATGTCACCACCTATTTCGACAATGAAACCTCTGGGATTCCGCCGGCAAGGCATAGGTCTGGCAGAGCCTTAAGAACCATAGCTCAAAGGCTTAAAGGGAAGGAAGGCCGGTTCCGAAGCAACCTTTCAGGTAAACGTGTGGATTTCTCGGCTAGAACGGTCATATCGCCAGATCCAAACCTGTCCATAGACGAGGTTGGAGTTCCCGTAGAAGTCGCCATGAAGCTAACCTACCCTGAGGTTGTGACGGAGTGGAATCTTGAAGAGATGAGGAGGCTGGTGGAAAACGGACCGGACAGGTATCCTGGAGCTCTCTACGTGCTCAGGCCTGACGGGAAACGTATCAGGCTTGAATTCGTTGCCGACAGGTCTAAGATTAAGGAGGTTCTCGAGCCAGGTTTCATTGTTGAAAGGAGTCTGAAAGATGGAGATATCGTGCTTTTCAACAGGCAGCCCTCCCTGCACAGAATGTCCATGATGGCGCACAGGGTTAAGGTTCTGCCCTACCGAACCTTCAGGCTTCACCTCTGCGTATGTCCACCCTACAACGCGGACTTCGACGGTGACGAAATGAACCTTCATGTGCCCCAAAGCGAGGAAGCGATAACCGAAGCTTTGGAGCTGATGAGGGTTCAAGACCAAATATTATCTCCGAGGTATGGAGGCCCCCTGATAGGGGCTATCAGAGATTTCATAACAGGAGCCTACCTGCTTACCAGAAAGACAACCCTCCTAACCAAGGAGGAAGTTTGCAGCCTCCTGGCAGCCATAGACTATAAAGGTGCTCCACCTGAGCCAGCTGTTAAAAGGCCTCAACCCTTATGGTCTGGAAAGGATATCTTCAGCATTCTTCTCCCAGAAGACTTCGACTATGTGGCTAAGGCAAACATCTGCAGAGGTTGCTCCCAATGTAAAAAGGAGAAATGCGAGTATGACGCCTACGTTGTAATCAAGGATGGAAAGCTTCTCCAAGGCGTGATAGACAAGAATGCCATTGGAGCTGAAAAGCCTGAAAGTATTCTCCACCGGATAGTTAAAGAGCGAGGTCCGGAAGCTGCTAAAGAATTTTTGAACAAGCTTTCACGGATGGTGAACACCTACACGACCATGAAGGGTTTCTCCTACTCGCTGGACGAACTTGACATCCCGTCAGAAGTCAAACGTAAAATAGAGCGTAGAATGGCTGAAGCGAGAAGGAAGGTTATGGAGCTCATAGACAAGTTCGTCCGTGGAGAACTGACCAAACTTCCAGGTCAAACCTTGGAGGACTCCCTCGAAATATACATTATGAACGAGCTGGCTGCAGCTAGGGATGACGCTGGAGTGCTGGCTGACGAATACTTCGGCATGGATAACAGTGGAAGCGTTATGACCAGGACAGGGGCCAGAGGGTCAAGCCTGAACATCGGGCAGATGGCTGCCTGCCTAGGCCAGCAGTCCATCCGTGGAAAAAGGATAATTCGAGGATATAAGGATAGGGCTCTCCCCCACTTTAAGCCTGGAGACGTAAGCCCGGAGGCAAGGGGGTTCGTAAGCTCCTGCTACAGGAACGGCCTCAACCCCTGGGAGTTCTTCTTCCACGCCATGGGCGGGAGAGAAGGCCTAGTGGACACGGCTGTCAGAACCCAGCAGAGCGGCTACATGCAGCGTAGGCTCATCAACGCCCTCCAAGACGTAAGGGTGGAATACGATGAAACCGTTAGGACGGCGACAGGCCAAATAGTCCAGTTCCGCTATGGTGAGGATGGAGTTGACCCTGCGAAAAGCGACCATGGAAAGGCTGTGAACGTTGAAAGGCTTGTGGAAAGGCTTAAGATAGCATACGCCGACAGCCGGGAGAAGGCTGCCCCGAAAGAGTACATTCTTAACCTGTTAAACGAGGTTAAAGAAGAGCTTACCCCGCTTCTGGTAAGCGAGCTCAGGAAGGTTCTGCTCAAGTCCAGCCTCCCGAGAAGGGCGGTGAAAGAAGCTGTGGAAACCACGCTTAGAGACTATAAGATGGCGAAGGTTGAGCCAGGTGAATCCTGTGGGATAGTTACCGCCCAGTCCATCGGTGAGCCTGGCACTCAGATGACGCTTAGAACCTTCCACTTCGCCGGGGTTAAAGAGCGGAATGTCACGCTGGGTCTTCCAAGAATAATCGAGATAGTGGATGCCAGAAAAACTCCTTCAACTCCGATAATGAACATTTACCTTAAGCCGGAGGTAAGGAAGAACAGGGAGAAAGCTGCTAAAATCGCCCAAAACATTGTCTACACAACCCTGAGCGACGTAGCTTCAGCCATGTACATAGACTACGCCAGGGCTTCCGTAATAGTGGAACTTTCAGCGCAGCTTCTAACCGAGCGGGGGCTCACACCTGCTGAAGTACGGGACCTGATAAAGATTTCAGGCTGCAAGGTTACCCTGGAAAACAGGAAGAAGATATTTTTAACCCCTGAAAAGCCTGCGGACCTACCTAAGATTCTAGGCAGAATCACGTATATTCCCATTAAAGGTATACCGGGCATCAGGAGGGCTATGGTTGTCTGGGATCGAGGCGAGTGGGTGATTCAGACAGACGGCTCAAACCTCTCCAAGGTTTTAAAGGTTCCAGAAGTCGATCCTTCAAGAACCACCACCAATAACATCCATGAAATTGCTTCAACCCTAGGTGTGGAGGCGGCTAGAAACGCCATAATAAACGAGATAGTAGGCGTGTTAGAGGAGCAGGGCTTAGACGTGGACATAAGACATATAATGCTTGTAGCCGACATTATGATGTTCAACGGGGCTGTCATGCAGATAGGACGTCACGGCGTAACAGGAGGCAAAGCCAGCGTGCTGGC
The DNA here is from genome assembly GCA_001593855.1 of Candidatus Hecatellales archaeon B24. Taxonomy (GTDB): domain Archaea; phylum Thermoproteota; class Bathyarchaeia; order Hecatellales; family Hecatellaceae; genus B25. Next base: position 7,553 of record LUCC01000025.1, read on the forward strand.
CAGAGCTGCCTTCGAAATAACCGTTCCAACCCTCATAGACGCTTCGATTAAAGGTTTAGAAGACGACCTTAAAGGTGTGACTGAAAACGTAATATGCGGCCAGCTTATCCCCGTTGGAACAGGGATAATCGAGCTCTACATGACTCCTGGAAGGCTTGGAGGGAACAGTGGGTGAGCAGCAGCCTTGCCAAATCTCTTTCCATAGCCGTCAGAACCGGTAAGGTGACAGTAGGCTTCAAGGAAACTCTTGAAACCCTGAGAAGCGGAAAGGCTAAACTGGTTATAGTGTCAGGAAACCTTCCGGCAGGCTTTAGGTCTAAACTTGAAAGCATGGCGAAGCTAAGTGGAACTCCAATCTTAGATTTCAAGGTTTCCAGCGTAGACTTGGGAGCTGCCTGCGGTAAGCCCTACACGGTTTCAGCTCTGGCAATCAGGGACCCTGGAGACTCAGACATTCTAAGTCTTACCTCTGCTTCAAAGCGTAAGAGAAGGATGGGTTAACCTGTGTCAGGGAAAATCAAGCTTACAGCTGACGAGATGCGGTATATAGCTCTCTTCGAAAGCATAACAGGGGCTACGGCTAAGGACTGCATCGTAGATGATAAGCAGAACAAGCTTATTTTTATAACCAAGGAGAAGGAGGGCGGCCTAGCCGTAGGCAGATACGGCGGGAAAGTTAAAGTTTTAAAGCGTATGACCGGCCGGGACATAGACGTAATCGAGTTCTCCAGCGACCCCGCAGAGTTCATTAAGAATGCTTTCATACCCGTCAAGGTTCAGGATGTAAGGCTTACTGAAAAGCTTGACGGCAGGAAAATCGTGGTTGTAAAAATAGATGAAAGAGAGAAGGGGCTTGCCATAGGACGTAAAGGAGAGAGGGCTAACCGAATAAGGCAGCTGGCCCGTAAATACTTCAACATCGACAACGTAATCATCGTGTAGCCTGAGACAGGTAGCTGTGAATGGATTTCGCCGCGTTTTTTCCGTCTTCTACAGCTTGAATCACCGTTGCGTTCCCTCTTATAGCATCTCCTCCTGCGAAGATTCCCTTAATGTTGGTCATTAGTTTTCCATCGGTTTCGATGGCACCCCACCTGTCTTTCCCGATTTCAGGTATTCTGTCCAAGAAAAGCCTGTTCGGCACGGTTCCTATAGCTTCTACAACCATGTCCACCTTTCTGATCTCGCTTTCCCCTGTGGGTATAGGCTGTGGTCTCCCGCTGCTGTCAGGAGGCCCCAACCTAGCTTTAACCAGTTCTATGCCGGTCACCCATCCGTCTTCGCCTGTAATTCTCTTAGGAATAACCAGCTCCACGAATTTCACTCCTTCCTCACGTGCATGTTCTACCTCTTCAATTCTTGCAGGGCTATGCTCCATGGTTCTCCTGTAAATGATGTAGACGTCTTTGGCTCCCATTCTCAAGGCGCATCTGGCAGCGTCCATAGCAACGTTTCCCGCGCCGATAACTGCAACTCTGCTTCCACGTGTAACTGGAGTGTCGTATTCGGGGAATCTGTAAGCCTTCATCAGAACAGTTCTAATGAGGAACTCGTTAGCCGAGTATACCCCGTTAAGCTTTTCACCTTCCATTCCAACGAATCTGGGGGCGCCAGCCCCTGTTGCTATGAAAATTGCGTCGTAGCTGTCCTGCAGTTCTCTGAAAGAAATATTCTGTCCTACGACCGTGTTAAGTACGATTTCCACTCCCATCCTTTGAAGGCTGGAAATTTCATAGTCCACTACGTCCTTTGGCAGTCTGAAGCTTGGGATGCCGTACTGGAGAACTCCTCCTGCCTTGTGGAGAGCTTCAAAAATGGTTACCTGATAACCCGTTTTACGCAGTTCATACGCACATGTGATTCCGGCAGGTCCCGAACCTATAACCGCAACTTTGCCTCTTCTATCTGTTATGTCAAGTTTTACTTCCACCCTGTTGTTTCTAGCCCAGTCTGCAACGAACATTTCAAGCTTGCCTATGCTTGCTGGTTCGCCAACCTTGCCCAGAGCACAGACATGCTCGCATAAGAGCTCCTGCGGGCATACTCTTCCTGTTATGCCTGGG
>LUCC01000026.1 GCA_001593855.1 Candidatus Hecatellales archaeon B24
TATCTATACTTTTTCGAGTGTGCGTTAATCGGTCTAAACCTTCGCTAATACTTTAAGTTTTTCTATAAGTTTCTTGGCGTCTTTAATATAAAGTTTGGCTAGGGCTTCTGTTGCAAAGTCTTCGTAGAAGTTTGCATGTAGGCTTTCAGCTGAAGCATAAAGCCTTGGAATTTCAGTATCCCCTGTTTCCTCGTAAAGCCTACTGATGGCTATGGATAAGTCTCTATGTGTAGCATGACGCCAGCCTCTAGATTCAGCCACAACCTTAATGGCTTCGGCTACAGCACCCCAAAACTTTTCACAGGCTTGAGTAAGCTCACCTCTAGCCAGAAGCTCCCCACCTTCCTTAAGATATTTTTTGTTAAGTTCGAAATACTTCTTAACACTCACATGCCTTTACCTCTCATACAGTTAATCAACTTAATTAACGGCGCTCTTATTAAGATGTTGGCGCTTGAGTTTGTGGGGTGGCTCTTACCCGGTGGAGGGTGGGTTAAATAAGCTCTATTCAGCTCCTTTCAGCCTCCCTCCAACCGCCACACCCCCACAAAAAGGTAAGCACCAACATCGTAATAAGAGCGTTCCATAATTTTGCTCAACGCTGCGTTAAAATCCAGAGTTGAGACATATTCTGCTTTTAAGGCTTTACCAGGGATTTTAGGGGTTAAGCCCTTTAGCATCCCGGAAAAGTTTAAAATTCTCTGCCCACCAAGATTTTTGCTAGGGTTTGAAGGTCTTTTTTAGCTTGACTTTCGGGTAGGGGTTGAAGCTTTGCTAGGGCTTCCTTCACGTAGGCTTCGGCTTTAGCCTTAGCATATTTTATTCCTCCAAGTTTTACCACGAGGTTTAAGGCTTTGTTCAGGGTTTCCCTGCTTTCGGAATGTGAAGCCTTTACGATGGCTTCTCGTTGCTGCTGGTTTGCCTTTGAAAGGGCATAGATTATTGGCATGGTTTTCTTTCCGTCGCGGAGGTCGCTTCCAACGGGCTTTCCAAGCTTGCTTTCGTCGGCTGTTAGGCCTAGGACATCGTCAACCATTTGGAAGCCTATTCCGGCAAGCCTTCCGTATTCGCCTAGGAGGCCTACCATGTCTAGGCTGGCTCCTCCTACCAGGGAGCCTACTTCAGCTGAAGCCTTGAAAAAGTAGGCTGTTTTCCTCTCCACCATAGCCAAATATTCTTCCTCTGAAACCGTGTTCCGCCTTTCAAACTCCATGTCAAGCATCTGACCTTCGCAGATTCTAACCGTGGCCTCGGCTAAGGTTTCAACCACCCTGACGATGGTTTGCTCCGGAACCCCCCTAAGCCTTAAGCCTTTCGAGGCCGCCTGGAAAACCTTTGCGAAGAGGAAGTCTCCAGCTATGATGGCTGTGGGTTCACCCCACCTAGCGTGGACGGAGGGAACTCCACGCCTAACCAGGTCCCTGTCAATAATATCGTCGTGAATCAGGGTGAAGGTGTGAAGAATTTCAAGGGATGCCGCAGCGGGTATGACTTTGTCTCCCACACCCCCCACGGCTTCGCAGGCTTTGAAGGCGAGGTAGGGTCTAAGCATCTTCCCTCCAGCCTTGAAAAGATGTCTTGAAGCCTGGTATAGGGTTTCAGCAGGCTTAAACTCTGTCCTAAGAGTTTCATCAATGTAGGCTTTAACCTTCCCAGCGGTTTGAGCTAGGTCACTTGGCCATTCTAGGCCTGAACTTATATCCGTACTCAATTATTCCTTCAACTCCAGCCTCCCTAATCTTCCGGAAAACCATTTCAACAGGCATTCCAACCCTAACTTCCTCGGGGAAAACGTCGACGATTTGGCTGAGAATTTTAACGCCTTCCCCCAGCTCCACGATCCCTATAATGTAGGGAACCTGAAGCTCGTAGCCTCTTGGAGGACTTTCCCTAATCACCGTGTACGATACAAGCTTACCCTTCTCGTTTAGCTTGTACTCTTCAAGCTCTCTGCTTCCACACCGGTTGCAGACAAGCCTCCTTGGAAAGTGGATAGCTCCGCATCTGGGGCAGCGGGTTCCAATAAGCCTGTACCTGTATTTTGACTCTCTCCAGTATCGTGGAGCACTCAGCGAGGTCAGCTTAAACCCTCCTCAAAACTGTTACCGCCGCAAGAGAGTACAGTCCTCCAAGGCTCTGGGCAACCCCAACTTTGGCGTTTGAAACCTGGTTTGCACCTGCCTCACCTTTAAGCTGCCAGCATATTTCCACTATCTGGTAGAGGCTTGTGGCTCCACCAGGGTTTCCCCTAGCCTTCAGCCCTCCCATGGTGTTGGTTGGAAGACTTCCTCCAACAGCAAGCTTACCGGAGGCAGCCATCCCAGCGGCTTCACCCCTCTCAGCTAAGCCTAAATCCTCCAATGATATAAGTCCTATCACGTCTGCACAGTCGTGAACCTCAGCTAGGCTTACATCTTTAATGGTTATTCCAGCCCGGCGGTAGGCTTTCTCCGCTGCAAGCCTTGTAGCCTTGAAGGAAAGCATGTCTTCGGCTTCTGTTAGGATGAAGTCTCCTGAGGCTGAAGCCGCACCTGCAACTTCGATGGGGGTGCCCGCGTATTTTCCAGCCTCTTCAAGGGGGCATACGAGGACTGCGGCAGCTCCATCCCCTAGGCTTGAAACCTCGAGAAGCCTTAAAGGGTCTGCTATGACCGGCGACTTCATAACTTGCTCCACGGTTATCCTGTTCCTGTACTGGGCGTAGGGGTTGTTGGAGGCGTGGAGGTGGCTGTTAACCGCCATGGCTGCAACCTCCTCATGGGAGACTTTGAAACGCTCCCTGTAAAGCCTATGGAGGAAGGCTGCTAAACCTCTAACGTTAACCCCGGTGTAGGCTAGGTATTCCTGTTCAACTCCTGCCATCAGAGCTTTAGAAGCGTCAGCGGAGGAAGCGTCTGAAGGCTTATCAACTCCAACGGCCAAGGCAAGGTTGACCTCCCCTGAACCTACAGCCCTACAGGCTTCGTGGAGGGCTAGGGCTCCAGAAGCATCTGAAGCCTCCACGCTTAAAACTTCAACTCCGTAGAGGCTTAGGCTATCGGCTATCAGGGCTCCAAGGTTCCCCTGGTTTTGAACCAGCTGGCATAGGGCGCTTCCAACGTAGAGGGCGTCGACCTTGGAAACACCTGCCTGGTCTAGGGCTTTCCAAGAGGCTTCAACAGCCAGGTCTCTGAGGGATTTATCCCAGAACTCTCCAACCTTGGTACATCCCACGCCTATTATAGCCGTTTTACGCATGCCGCCTGCCTCACAGCTTGAAGGAAAGCCGGTTGAAAGCTTGAAGTAACATTTTTAAAAGCTATCCCCGGAAGCCTCCACAGTTCAAAGGCTAAATCTTTATTTTTCCCCTAAACCTCGCGTAAACAGCATAGTCTATGTATTTCTTCCTGTTCAGCAACTGAGAAATCAGGGGTGCAGGATTACCTCTTGTAGGAATGTTTTTAACCAGGAAGCTGAAGGCGTCGCTTCCAGCTCCTGAACCATAGGAGACCACGAGAACACGGTCTCCGGGACGTGCTGACTCTAAAACCGCTGCTAAGCCTAGCAGGCAGTTCCCAGCGTAGGTGTTACCTATGTAGGGTGCGAGGTAGCCGGGTTTAAGCTGCTCCTCCTCGAAGCCCAGCATGAAGCCTGCTTTAAGCGGGAATTTAACGTTAGGCTGGTGGAAGACAGCATACCTATAATCTTCAGGGCTTGTACCCAGCTCCTCCATAAGCGACTTAGCAGCGCAGATTATATGCTTGAAGTAGGAGGGCTCTCCTGTGAAGCGTTCAGCATGCTTAGGATAGCATTGTTCAGCCCTCCTCCAGAAGTCAGGTGTGTCGGTAACGTAGGAGGAGGAGCCCTCTATCAGAGCTATAGCATTCTCTGAGGCTGGACCTATAATATAGGCAGCTCCACCGCAGGAGGCAGCATACTCCAAGTCGTCTGACGGGGGACTCTGAGCGGTGTCAACTCCGACAGCCATCCCATATTTAATCATGCCTGAAGACACAAGTCCTATACATGCTTGAAGGGCTTCAGTTCCAGCCTTGCAGGCGAACTCCATGTCGGCTGTAACTATGTCTGAGGAAGCCCCTATGGCCGCAGCTACAATAGTTCCGCAGGGTTTAACGGCGTAAGGCTTGGATTCGGAGCCTACGTATATGGCTCCTATTTCAGTGGGGTTAATGCCTGAGCTTGCAACAGCGTACTTAGCGGCCTCCGTGGCTATGGTTACAGCGTCCTCGTCCATCGATGCCACTGCGATTTCCGAAGCCTTTGATTCCACCCCGTTTTTACCCCAGAGCCTTGCAACTTCTGAAACTTTAAGCCTGAAAGCGGGGATATACGCCCCGTAGCCAACTATTCCAACAGGGCTTTTAACCTTCAACCCTTACAGGATTCCTCCTACACCGTTTCAACCTAAAACTGAATATCACTCAACACCAGCCAGATACGCCTAAGTGTTGGTGCTGAAGGTGTTTAAAAAGGCTTCGGTTCCCCTTTTCATATAACCTCGGTTTTCCTGGCCAATTTCAGGGCTGAAGCTCTGGTTAAGCCTCTTTCCCCGAGGATTGTGTACCTTTCAGGCCTGATTTTATGAGCTATCGTCAAAGCCTTAACCACGTCTACGCCTTCAACTCCAAGCTCTGAAGATGTCGTCGGCGCACCAATCATTTTAAGCACTGCTTTAATTCTCCGCCACTGAAGCTTGTGGAGGTGAGCCATCATTATGGTTCCAACACCGCAGCGTTCACCGTGAAGAGACTTTCCAGGGGCAACCCTCTCTAGGGCATGGCTGAAAAGATGCTCCGAGCCGCTGCAGGGCCTGGAGCTTCCAGCAATGCTCATGGCAACCCCACAGCTTATGAGAGCTTCAACAACTGTTCTGACACCTTCCTCTGAGCCCTCCCTGATAAGCTTGGCGTTTCCAGCTACAAGCCTAGCACTCATAAGGGCTAGGTTAGCCGCATAGTCGCCGTAGTATTCCCCGCGAAGCTGATGGGCAAGCCACCAGTCTCGGACCGCCGTAAACTTTGCTATAATGTCTCCGCAGCCGCTGGCCAGAAGCCTGTAGGGAGCTTTAAGAATTACTTCTATGTCCGCTATGATGGCTAGGGGGCTTTGAGCTTTAACCGAGGATAGGCTTTCACCGTCGTGGAGGGAGGCTTGAGGGCTTGCTATCCCATCGTGGGAGGCAGCGGTGGGACAGCTTATAAAGGGGATTCCCACCCTAGCCGAAGCCAGCTTGGTTACATCTATGACTTTTCCTCCTCCAACCCCGACGGCTGCGGAGTGCCTGCCATCTCTTAAAATTTTTTCAGTTTTCCTAACAGCCTTCTCAGATGCCTCTTCAACCTTTATGTGGAGGGCTTCCAGCCCCGTGTCTGCCAGCGAGTCCAGCACCGCTTTACCGGCAACCCTATAGGTTTTAGACCCGGTTACCACAAGGATTCTGCCTTTAATTCCCAGTTCAAGACAGACCTCCCCCACCGATTCTAGGATTTCCCCTCCAACCACAACCTTCCTCGGAAGCTCCATAGAGTGCATTCTGGAGGAAATCATTCTAACGTTGCCTCCGCCTTCCAGCCGCCTGCCTCACGGCCTTCACTATCTCACGTATTTTCTCCTCGGAGCCTCCGGCCTCCTCAACCACGGTTCCTGTAACTATTATGTCGGCTCCAGCCTTCACAAGGCTTCCAGCTGTTTCACCGTTCCTTATGCCTCCGCCTACGATTAAAGGCACCTTTAAAGCTTTCTTAACAGCTCCTACAACCTCTGGGGGGATGGCACGCTCAGCTCCGGAGCCAGCTTCCAAATATATGAGCCTCATTCCAAGGTACTGGCCTGCTAGGGCGTAGGCTACAGCCAGAGAAGGCTTACTAAAGGGGATAGGCCTGGCGAATCCTATGTATCCGGCGGCGCCCCCCTGCCCCATTATAATGTAGCCTAGCGGAATGGCTTCAAGCTTAAGCCTTCTAACCATTGGGGCTGCAATGGCTTGAGCTCCAATCAGAAAGTAGGGGTTAGACGAGTTAAGCAGGCTCATGAAGAGTATGGCGTCTGCACGCCCTGACAAGCCTGTAACGTTGCCTGGGAAGAGTATTAGAGGAATCTCCACCCTCCTCTTGATGGCGTCGGCTACTGCCTCCAACTCTGTTTGGGAGGCTATGGTTGAGCCTCCAAGCAGGATGGCGGAGCTTCCAGCCTTTTCCGCTTTTAAAGCTGTTTCAGCCGCCTGGCTTGGAGCAGTCTTCTCAGGGTCTATGAGGGTGAGGTGGAGGCTTCCCTCGGCTTTAAGCTTCCTGTGAAGGTAGGATTCAACCCTTCCAGGTTTCAACCTGAAATTTAACCTCCCAACGCTTTCAGGAGGGCTTTGCCAAGCCTTTCAGCGAAGGCGGGGTGCTTGGAAAGCTTGGCGCCAACCCTTTCAAGGTTGAAGCCGTTGGCTAGGTCTATGATGTCTCTGCCGTCGAGGACTTCAGCCAGCATGTTTAAGTCTTCGTCGCTCAGGTTTTCTATGAGCCTGAGCGCTGTTAGGCTGCGGTAAATCCGGTTGCTCCAAGGCGTGTAGCGTTTGGGGTAATCGGAGAAGTTTGCTTCCCCTTCGGCTGCCGCAGCTCCAGCCAGTTCCCCAGCGATTTTACCTGCCACGATGGAGCTGTGGATTCCTCCTCCGGTTAGAGGTATAACCTGTCCAGCAGCGTCTCCGCAGAGCATTACGTTTTCCTTGTAGATGCGGCTTATCTGCCCGCTTATGGGAACAGGTGCGGCTTTAACCTCTACGGTCTGAGCTCTTCCGAACATTTCGAGATGTCTCTTAATAAACTTGTCCAGGTAAGGTTTAGCTGGAGCACCTCTCACTCCCACTCCAACGTTGGCTTCCTCTCTGCTTTTCGGGAAAACCCAGACGTAGCCTTTCGGAGCCACTTCTCCTCCCACGTAGGCTGCAGGAACATCTGCCTCCTCTATGCGGCATCCCACCAGCTTATACTGGATGCAGGGAATAACCTCGTAGCCTTTCCTTTCAAAGAAGGTTTGAGCCACAAGCGAGGTAACTCCATCGCAGCCGAGCAGTATTTTAGCCTCAACCGTAACCTTTCCACCCAGCCTGTTCACAGCCAGCTTGAAACCTCCGTCAGGCTTACGTTCAACTTTTGAAACCTCGGAGCGCATCCAGATTTCAGCTCCAGCCCTCACAGCCCTAGCCGCCATCTCCCTGAGGAAAACAGGTTTCTCCAAGATGTATCCTTCCCCGAAGCCCAGCTCTTCAGACCATATTTCAACTTTTTTAGATTCGTCTGGAGCGTAAACCGTGAAACCCTTAATCTTGTTGGCTACGAACTTGGGTGAAGGCTGGATTTCAGCGTCTTGAAGTGTTGAGCCGGATACAGCCTCCCCGCAGGGTTTGGCTCCCAGCGAAAGGTCTTTCTCGCACAGTAAAACCCTGACGTTTTTTTCAGCAGCCTTTCTAGCCGCCATGAGGCCTGCAGGACCCGCTCCAACAATTACCACGTCAAAGTTGAGGCTTGCCATGGGAAGAACCCTCAGAGGCCTCTCTTTTCTCTTCAAGCTTCAAACCGCAATATTAAATTTCCTCTTTCCCACCTTGGGAAAGTACTTATACTGGACGATGGGAATATTTTAAGCGTTAGCAGATAAAAAAGGCTTTGCCAGGGGTTGTGCCGCTTCTGACCAAGGCTTTAACCCAGCATGAAAAAGCCCGAAAGGTTGTGGCTGAAACCCGGAGCCTCTGCCCTGAATGCCTACGTCTTCTTCCAGCCCAAGTTTACGAGGCTGAAGGGAAAATATGGATTTGGAAGAAATGCCCGGAACACGGCGAATTCAACGACGTATACTGGAGTTCAGCTGAAATGTATTACAGAGCGAAAAAGTACGCACGTGACGGGAAAGGTGTGGAAAACCCGCAGGTTGCCAAGCAGAAGCCGGTGTGCCCCTACGACTGCGGCCTCTGCAACGTTCACATGACACATACGCTGCTGGCGAACCTTGTTTTAACCAACCGCTGCGACCTCAACTGCTGGTACTGTTTCTTCTTCGCTGAGAGGGCGGGATACGTCTACGAGCCAAGCCTCGACCAGATTAGGCGAATGGTCAAGGTTCTAAGAAGTATGAAGCCCATTCCGGCTAAGGCTGTCCAGCTTACAGGGGGAGAGCCTGCCCTCCGAGACGACCTAGTGGAAATCATCAAAATCTGCAAGGAGGAGGGCCTAGACCACGTCCAGCTTAACACGGACGGGCTTAGACTGGGCTCAGACCCTGAACTAGCCTTCAGGGTTAGAAGGGCAGGAGTGAACACGGTATATTTAAGCTACGACGGAACCACCCCTGAGACTAACCCTAAAAACCATTGGGAAATCCCACAGATTCTGGAAAACTGCAGGAAGGCTGAACTCGGCATAGTTTTAGTTCCAACTATTATAAACACTGTTAACGATGGTGAAGTAGGGCCTATCGTCAAGTTCGGCTTCGATAATCTTGACATCGTTAGGGGAGTAAACTTCCAGCCTGTTTCGCTGGTAGGCCGGATGCCTAAACATGAAAGAGAGAGATTTCGGATAACCATTCCAGACCTTATAACGCGTATCGAAGAATACTTCAACGGTGAAATAGGCAGAGAAGACTTCTACCCGGTGCCATGCACCACGCCTATAAGCGAGTTTGTGGAAAGCCTTGCGGGAAAACCAAAGTTTGAGATGACCGTTCACTTCGCCTGCGGAATGGCAACCTACGTTTTCAAGGATGAAGGAGGCAAGCTTATACCGCTTCCAAAGTTTGTAGACGTGCAGGGGCTTTTCGAATACCTAGCCGAGAAGGCTGAAGAGCTTAAACAAGGAAAGAACAGGTACAGGGTTCTGGCTGGAATGCTTTTCAAGCTGAGAAGCTTCATAGACCGGGAGAAACAGCCGAAAGGCTTGAACCTCCCTAAAATCCTCTTCAACATTTTCCTTAAAC
>LUCC01000027.1 GCA_001593855.1 Candidatus Hecatellales archaeon B24
TTGAGGAGGCTAAAAGAATCTGCGAGCTTGCCAGGAAGCTTTGCCCTAAAAGCTTCAATGTTTATGGAGGATGAAAACATGCCTGCATGGATTAAAATAAACATTATCAGAGAGCCTAAGCTTGATAGGCCAGCTCTAATCCAGGGGCTTCCAGGTTTAGGCTTCGTTGGAAAGCTTGCTGTAAGCTACCTCATAGACGAGTTCAAGCTGAAGCCCTTCGCCGAAATATATTCAAGCTATCTAGTGCTTCCAGACGGGAACACGGGAGTTCAAATTAGAGAGGATGGAACCTACTATCTTCCAAGAATAGAACTTTACGATTTAAATCAGTCCAAGAAGCATGCCATCCTGATGACGGGTGAAGTTCAGCCAACCGTCCACGGCCAATATGAAATCGTAAGCAAAATCTTAGACCTAGCCCAGAAATACGGCTGCGACATGGTTGTAGCCCTAGGCGGATTCCAAACTGTCCTTGAAAAGGAGATAGGAAGGGTCTATGGAGTCTTCAACGCCCACTCCTTGGAGAAAACCTTGAAGGAGCTGGGAGTTCAGGTAACCCGTAGCGGAGCCATAACAGGCGCCTGCGGAGTGATTTTAGGGCTTGGAAACCAGAGAGACCTTCCATCCATAGGGCTTCTGGGAGCCACCAGAGGAGAATACCCCGACATGGAAGCTGCCCGTGGAGTGCTGAAAACCCTTACCAAGCTCATAGGCTTAGAACTGAACTTCGCGAGGCTGGAAAAGGAAATAGAAGAGCTTAAAGCTAAAATAGAAGCCATAAAACGCATCCAAGCGGAAACTTATCCAAGAGTTTCCCCGGAGAGGAGAGGCGCGGACAAAGCACCCTTCTACATTTAACCCCTCTCCTCTACTGGTTCAACAATCAGCGTGGGCCCTTCCTTCCCAACGATTTTAACCCTGCTTCCACCAGCAATTTTAACCCTGCTTCCAGCCTTCCAAAGCTCTCCTTTAAACCTCACGAAGCCGCCTTTTTCAGGGGTGATTTCTCCTTCAGCTTCAGCCTCTTCGCCTACCACTCCAGCCTGGAAGGGCTTACGACGCCTCGCCTCCACCACCTTGTAGGCTGCAAAAACAAAGAAGCCTCCTACAGCCAGCGGAACCACCATCAACACCGTGTAGAGCATGTTAAGCCATTCAGACTCCACAGTCCAGCCTCCAGGGAAAAGCAGAAAGCTTCCTATGAAAACGCAGGCGAAGCCTGTGCCTCCCATAATCCCGAAGCCAGGGGTTAAAAGCTCTGCAAGAAGCAGAACAAGCCCTACAATCATCAGGATTATAGCTCCAAGGTTAGCGCCTGTAACCCCCAAACCTATGAGGCCCAGAATCAGGAGGAAGGCTCCCAGAACTTCTCCTCCAACCCCAGGCGAAGCCAGGCCGAAGATAAGCCCGTAAAGCCCTACGATAAGCAGCAGGTAGGCCACCATAGGCTCCGAGATAAAGCCTAAAATCTTAACCCTAAAGCTGGGATTCCACTCTTCCACCGGGACTCCTGCCGTTTTAAGCGTTAAAGCTCTGCCTCCAACCTCAACCTGCATTCCATCAATTTTCTCCAGGAGTTCGCCGAGGCTTTCAGCCTTAACCTCTATCACTCCAGCCTCCAAGGCTTCATCAACGTCTAGGTTAAGGTTTTCGGTTATGAAGCGTCTGGCGGTTTCCTCGTTTCTGCCATGGGCTTTAGCTCTTTCAACTAGATATTTCTCCATGGCGTTTACTACTTTGCTGTCCTCTACGGGTTTCGAGCCGCCGCCAAGGGGGTCGAAGGATACAGGCTGGCAGGAGCCTATGATGGTGTGAGGGGACATGGCTGCCACATGGGTTGCCATCAGAATATATGTTCCAGCAGACCAAGCCTTACCCCCGGCAGGATGCACGTAGCCTACCACCGGAACGCTTGAACGCTCAATTAACTCTACTATTTTGAAGGTTGCATCCATCATGCCTCCAGGCGTGTCAATCAGCAGGACAACCGTTTCACCTTTACCCTCGGCATAAGCTAAAGCTTCAGCCACAAGCTCATGGGACATAGCCGTTATAGTTCCCTCAAGCCTAACCGTCAGAACTCCTCCGCCTTCAGGACGGCCAGCAGCCCCATCAAAAGCTGAAGCCGAAAAACCCAGAAGTAAAAGAAAAATTAAGAACAGAAAAAGACCGTTTGAAGCCTTCAAGGGCACAGGGAGTTTCACCTTTCCCGTGGGCTGGTTTGCTGTTTGACTAAGCCTAGGATGGTGGCTAGGTCTGAGCCCGTCGCTGAAGGTGTAACCACAACAAGGTTTCTCTCCCTGGCAATCTCTGTTAGGGTTTGAAGCTCCCTAAGCCTTACAGCCACAGGATTCTTCTCGTACATTTTAGCAGCCTCAGCCATTTTGGCTGCAGCCTGATATTCGCCTTCAGCCATAATAATCCTTGAACGCCGCTCTCTTTCAGCTTCAGCCTGCTTAGCTATAGCCCTCTGCATGGTCTCCGGAAGCGAAACATCCTTAATGGACACGCTTGTAACCTTTATCCCCCACGGGTCTGTCGCTGCATCTATTATTTCCGTAAGCCTCCTGCCCAACTCCTCTCTTTTCGCTAGAAGGTCGTCGAGTTCAACCTGGCCTATGATGTCTCGAAGGGTCGTCTGAGCCAGCAGATTAGTGGCGAAAATATAGTTTTCCACGCTTACCACGGCTCTAACAGGGTCGAAAACCCTGTAGTAGACCACGGCGTCCACGTCAACCGTAATGTTGTCCTTGGTGATTATCCGCTGCTTCGGAACGTCGAAGGTTACAACTCGAAGGTCAACCTTCCTGAAAACGTCCACCATAGGTATTCTGAAGAAGAGGCCGGGTCCCTTAGCCCCCAGAAGCCTTCCAAGCCTGAAAATCACCGCCCTCTCATACTCCTTAACAATCTTAAGCGAGGCACCGAGAAACATTAAAATAATTATAACCAGCAGGAACAATCCTGAAACTGAAACTGAAACAGATAAAGCCATAACAAACCCTCCAACTATTTAAAACAGGCCATGTCATTTAAGCCTTTAAGGCTTGAAAGCCTTGAAACGTGTGGTAGGAATAGACCTGGCAGGAGTTGAAAAACGCCCCACAGGAGTATGCCTTCTCCACTCAAACCTTAAAGCCGAAGTTTTCACCCTCCACAGCACCCGCGAAATCCTCCAAGCCGTAAAAGACTTCAAGCCGGAAGCAGTAGGCGTAGATGCCCCCTTAAACCTTCCAAGCCGTGGAAACCTCAGACCCTGCGACAGAACCCTCATAGGAAGAGGAATAAGAGTTCTGCCTCCAACCCTAGGAGGAATGAGAAAACTAACCCTCAGAGCTGTTAAACTCAAAAGGAAACTGGAAGCCCAAGGCTTCAAAACCGTAGAATGCTTCCCAGGAGCGGTAAGAAAAATTCTTAAGCTCCCCGGAAAGGAAAAACCCTGGCAAGAAGTCTTAAAGGCGCTTGAACGCTTAAACCTGAAATTCAAAGTTAAGGAAACATTAACCATCCATGAGGTTGACGCTATACTAGTAGCCTTAACGGTAAGACTTCACCTGGAAGGCCTAGCTGAAACCATAGGCGAACCGGAAACAGGGGAAATAGTAGTTCCAAGACCTGAAGCCTTGAAACGGCTAAAAACTTATCCGAAGCGGCGCAAATAGGCTAAATGGGGCTGTGAAGACTCTAGCCCACCAGAGCGAGGCAATGAAGAGGATCTTGAGTTCAGAGCCCCTCTTTCACCGTCAAGCTTCTTGAACAATCATATATATTTCCGTGGGATTTTTAATTCACGGAGAGCTTCTTAAAAGGTCTACCGGGCTGGGAGGCAGTTGCCGGATATAGTTGTTGCTGAGGCTCTCACGAAAACCTTTGGAACGCTTAGGGCTGTAGACGAGGTCAGCTTCACCGTTAGGAGAGGGGAAATATTCGGCTTCCTAGGCCCTAACGGGGCAGGTAAAACTACTACCATAAATCTTCTGACCACCCTGATGAAGCCTACCAGCGGCAGAGGCATGGTCGCCGGCTTCGACGTTCAAAGGGAGCCGCAAAAGGTCAGGGAGAGAATCGGAGTTCTCTTCCAAGACCTAACGCTTGACAGAGAGCTTACAGGCTGGGAAAACCTTTGGATCCACGGCTTAATCTACGGGGTTCCCAGGGGAATCCTCAAAAACAGGATAAGGGAGCTTCTAGCCTTCGTCGAGCTGGAAGACTGGGCTGGAAGCCAGGTTAAAAAGTATAGTGGAGGGATGCAGAGGAGGCTTCAAATAGCCGCAGCACTCCTCCACAGACCTGAAATACTTTTCTTAGATGAGCCTACCCTCGGGCTTGACCCGCAGACCAGAGCTCACATATGGGACTACATACTCTCTCTTCAGCGGAATGAGAAGGTAACGGTTTTCCTTACAACCCACTACATGGATGAGGCTGAAAGGCTCTGCCATAGGACAGCCATCATAGACCACGGCCGAATCATAGCCTTAGGCTCTCCTGAAGAGCTTAAAAGAGCCCTGGGAAGTGAAGTGGTATATGTTCAGCTTGCCTCCAAAAGCCTTCAGGAAACCGGGAGAATGGCTGAAAGCCTGAAAGCCTGCGGAGAATTCAGCAGGGTTCACGTGGTTAGGCCGGGGGAAATAAGTGTTTCAGCGTCGAGAGCTCCAGAGGCTATACCGAAAATCTTCGAGAAGGCTGAAGATTTAACCGTGAAAATAAGGGAGGTAACCTACCACATGCCAACGCTTGAAGACGTATTTCTCCACCTAACCGGGAGGAAGCTTAGAGACGAAGAGGTAAGCGGGATGGAGGCTGTGAGGATAAGGCATAGGTGGCGTTAGGCATGGTTAACCCTGCCAGTGCAGCCTACGTCATGTGGTATAGGCAGGTTAAACGCTTCATTAGAACACGTTCAAGGCTGGTGGGAGCTATCCTCCAGCCAATCTTCTGGATGATTTTCCTAGGTTTAGGCTTCACCTCAGCGCTCAAGGGCGCTCCAGTCTTCGGGGGAATAGACTATTTGACTTTTTTCACTCCTGGCGTGGTGGTGATGGCTGTTTTCTTCACAGCCTTCTTTTCAGGTATATCCGTCATCTGGGACCGCGAGTTCGGCTTCCTAAAGGAGATTCTGGTTGCCCCAGCGTCGAGGACGGCTACCATCGCCGGCAGAATCCTTGGAGACGTAACCATCTCCATGCTTCAAGGCGTGATAGTGCTGACGATAGCCTTCCTCATGGTTCCAAACCTACGCCTGCTGGGAGTGCCCCTAGTGCTCGTAGCGGTTTTCTTCACAGCCCTCCAGTTTACAGGTTTAGGCATAGCCTTAGCCTCAAAACTTAAAAGCTTCGAAGGCTTCCAGCTTGTAAACATGCTTATAGCCATGCCTATTTTCTTCCTGAGCGGAGCCTTCTACCCTGTGAATGCTCTGCCAGCCCCCGCATCCATCATAGCCTACCTAAACCCGCTTGTCTACGGAGTAGACCTTTCCAGGACAGCTCTGACGGGAGCAGGGTTTCTACCTTTAACCTCAGCCTTCGCAGCCCTTGCAGCCTCATCTCTCTTCCTGCTGGTTGTGGCAGTCTGGGGTTTCAAGAAGGCTACAGCCGAGTGAAGACGGAAACATTTTAAACCCATGGCCAGTGAAGTTTGTAGAGGGTGGACTGCTGATGGTGGAGTTTCCCGTTTTAAGCGGTGAGACGCTGTGGGCTGCTGTCAACTTCATTATAGGTTTAGCCGTAACCTTCATCATAGTTTACCTTGTAAACTCTGTTCTGGACAAGTATTTCGGGAAGATTACAAGGCGTGACCCAAGGCTTCTGACAACCTTCACCTTCCTGAGAAGGCTTATCGTCTCGGTTATAGCTCTCCTAGGCGTAATGTCCGCCACCTTCACGGCTTTCCCTGGGGCTCAAGGAGCCATAGCCTCGGTTTTCGTGGCAGCTGGCTTCGCCTCCATAGTTATAGGCCTGGCAGCCCAGTCCAGCCTTTCAAACATCATTTCAGGCATCGTCGCTTCCATATCTCAGCCCTTCCGCATAGGCGATGCCATCATGTTCAGAAACGACTTCTGCTTCGTCGAGGATGTGAAGCTTATGCACACGGTCCTTCGAACCTGGGATAACCGTAGGCTGGTGGTGCCCAACGCCGTCCTCCAAAACGAGGTAATCATAAACTACAGCGTGGAAGACCCGACCATGCTGGTTCCCGTCTACGTCCAGGTAAGCTACGAGTCAGACCTGGAAAAGGCCATGCAGGTTATGGTTGAAGTGGCGAGGAAGCATCCTGACTGCATAGCCACCGAGAAGCTTCCTAACGCCGTAGTCATGGAGTTCCAGGACTCAGGAATCCTGCTCAGGCTGCTTTCAAAGGCTAAAGACCAGCCTACCGCCTGGAGGATGGCCAGAGACCTGCTTCTCGAAATCAAAAAGGAATTCGACAGGCAGGGCATAGAGATCCCCTATCCTAGACGCTACCTGGTAGCTGGCAGAGAGCTTCAAGAACAGGTTTACGAGCTTACCAAAGCTGTTAAAACGCTTTCAGAAGCCATGAGAAAGGCTTCAGCCGGCGAAGCTAAACATTAAATCTTACATGGTTTAGGCTGAGGTGTTTCCCGTGGGAGAGGTTAAAGAGGTTTCACCCGGCATATGGCTGATAGACTTGCAGCCGTCCCTGAAAGGTCTTGAAAGGATATTCGGCAGCTACCTGATTAAAGGAGAGAAGATAGCCTTGGTGGAGTCAGGGTTTCCAAGCACAACTGGCAACCTAATCTCCCATATTCAAAACATGGGAGTAGGCCTTGAAGAGGTCTCCTACGTCTTCGGCACCCACATACACCTAGACCACGCCGGAGGCTTCGGACATCTAGCCGAAAAACTTCCTAAAGCCAGATTCTTCATCCACCCTAGAGGCCTGCCTCACCTGGTTAATCCTGAAAGGCTTTGGAAAGCTTCCGTAGAGGCGCTTGGAGACCTAGCCTTCGAATACGGCAAGCCTAAACCCGTCCCTGAGCAGAGGCTTTCACCCCTCCAAGACGGGGAAACCATAAGCCTCGGAGGAGGATTAAAGATTAAAGCGGTCGAAACCTTGGGGCACGCCTCCCACCACATGAGCTTCCTTGAAGAACGCAACCGCGTTATCTTCACAGGCGACTCCTGCGGAATCAGATTTGAGAAATATGGGGTAATCAGGCCTGTCACACCTGCGGGAATAAGCCTGACGGAAACTCTGAACTCGCTGGAGAAAATGGAGGCCTTCAACCCTAAAGCCCTAGCCTTCACCCACTTCGGCCTTCACCCTGACCCTGAAGACGCCTTCACCCAGTTTAAGCAGGCTCTCCGGCTGTGGTTAAGCCTCAGCCTTAAAGCTTTGAAGGCTGGAAAAGGCTCGAAGGAAGCCTACGCTGAAGTTAAGTCTCTGGATAAACCCTTAGAACCTGTGGTGAAGCGTAGAACCGAGGTTTTCATCCGTCAGAGCATTGAAGGGATAATAGACTGCATCAAAAGGAAAGGTTTAGAGCAGGCTGAAGCTGTCCTAAGAAGGCTTGAGAAGGCTTCCCCCTGAAGTTCTGAAGGGAAATAAAAATTTAAAGGCTACATTTTTCTCTCCTATTCTGAGAAATCTCACGTTCTTTTGAGGGGGTTCAGGCATGGCAGGTATCAAGGAGCTTCCAAGCAGGGTTTCAAGGTTTGAAAGGGTTGGAGCTCACACCCACATTAAGGGTTTAGGCTTAGATGAAAACCTTAGGGCTGTGAAGATAAAGGATGGAATGGTAGGCCAGGGAAGAGCTAGAGAAGCTGCCGGGCTTGTAGTTCAAATGATAAAGCAGGGTAAGCTCAGCGGACGCCTGATAATCCTAGCGGGGCCTCCTGGTACAGGTAAAACAGCCATAGCCGTGGCCGTAGCCAGGGAGCTTGGAGCCAACGTCCCCTTCATCCAGCTTAGCGGAGGAGAAATCTACAGCACCGAGCGGAAGAAGACGGAGGTTCTCATGGAGGCCATAAGAAAATGTATTGGCGTTGAGGTCCACGAGTTCAGAGAGGTCTACGAAGGCGAGGTTAAGGCTATGGACGTTAAGCTTACCACTCACCCTTACAACCCCTACCAGAGGATTCCTGAAAGCGTAAGGCTGACCTTGAAAACCGTGAAGGAGGAGCGAACCATAGAGGCTGGAAGCAGCATAGCCCAGCAGCTCATATCGCAGGGAATAAGCGAGGGAGACGTAATCCAGATAGACGCTGAAACGGGGAGGCTTGTAAACCTCGGAGTCTCCATGGAACACTCCAAAAGCAAGCAGTACGAGGTTGGAAGCGGAAGAAAGGTTCCGAGGCCTGACGGCCCAGTGAAAAAGGAGAAGGAATTCGTATACGTTTTAACGCTTCACGACATGGATGAAATGGTTGCCCAGCGGAGGGGTGGAAGCCTGCTCTCGCTTTTCTTCGGAGCCTCCGAATCCAAGGAAATAAGCCCTGATGTAAGGGCCAACGTGGACCAGGAGGTTAAAGAAATGGTTGACCAGGGGAAAGCCTTCATCCATCCTGGAGTTCTCTTCATAGACGACTCGCACCTGCTTGACTTGGAAGCCTTCAGCTTCCTTGGAAGAGCCTTAGAAAGCGAGCTGGTTCCCATCGTAATCTTGGCGACGAACAGGGGTATAACCAAGATTAGGGGCACCGACGTGGAAAGCCCCTTCGGTTTCCCGCTTGACCTCGTAGACCGCTCAGTAATCATCATGACTGAGGAATACGACAGCGAAAGCATAAGGGAAATTCTTAAAATCAGAGCTCGAGAGGAGAAAGTGGAAATCTCGGAGAAAGCCTTAAACAAGCTTACAGAGCTGGGAGCCAAGGCTTCTCTACGCTACGCCGTCCAGCTTCTAAGCCTCGCTTCTCAAAACGCTGCTTCAAAGCGGAGGAGCAAGGTTGA
>LUCC01000028.1 GCA_001593855.1 Candidatus Hecatellales archaeon B24
AGAATCGGAGATAAGATTAGAGTTAAAAAGCCTGGTCGAACCGTTGAGGGAATCCTCATGCCGAGGATAAGGCTTGGAGACAGAGAATGCATCGTGCTGAAGCTTCCCAACGGCTACAACATCGGCGTTAAGGCTGACAGCCAGACCAGGGTTGAAGTTCTCGAAAAAGGTGAAGCAGCCTTCAAGGAGCCTGAGCTTCCTCTGCCCCCGGAAAGAAGCGAGCTTCCACTGGTTGAAATCATCGGTACAGGAGGCACCATCGCCAGCCGGGTTGAATACAGAACGGGAGCAGTTTACCCGTCGCTGAGCACGGAGGAGCTTTACAGAGCTGTCCCAGAGCTGGCTGACATCGCACGGATAAGGGCGAAAGTCCTCTACAGCATTCTAAGCGAAAACATGACGCCTGAGTATTGGAGTGAAATAGCTAAGGCTGTGGCTGAAGCCTTAAGCAGGGATGTTTCAGGAGTGGTTATAGCTCATGGAACAGACACCATGGGATACACGGCTGCCGCTTTAAGCTTCGCCCTCCAAGAGCTTCCAGCCCCCGTAATCCTCGTAGGCTCCCAGCGTAGCTCAGACAGGCCCAGCTCGGATGCAGCTTTAAACCTTATGGGGGCTGTTAGGGCGGCAGCCTACGCACCCTTCGCCGAGGTTGCCGTTGCCATGCACGAATGGGTTTCCGACGAAGCCATAGCCGTCCACCGGGGAACAAAAGTGAGAAAATGCCATACAAGCCGTAGAGACGCCTTCAAATCCGTGAACGCTAAGCCCCTAGCCCGCGTGGTTGGAGACCAGGTAACCATGCTGACCAGCGAGTATAGGGCTAGGAAGCCTGGTAGCAGGGTTAAGCTTGCAGCCGGCTTCGAGCCTAAGGTGGCCCTAGTGAAGTTCCATCCAGGCTTCAACCCTGAAATCCTCGGGTGGTACGTGGAGAAGGGCTACCGGGGGATAATCTTGGAGGGAACAGGTTTAGGCCATGTCTCCGAGGCCTGCTACCCGTTTCTGAAGCAGGCTGAAGACGCAGGCCTGCTGGTAGGTATGACCTCGCAGTGTCTCTGGGGCAGGGTTAGGCTTACCGTCTACGAGACGGGGCGTGAGCTATTATCGATGGGGGTTCTGCCCCTAGCCGACATGCTTCCTGAAACAGCCCTCGTAAAGGCCATGTGGGTTCTAGCGCAAACCAGCCGTCTTGAAGAGGCGAAAAGGCTTATGCTCCGGCGAAATCGCTGAAAGAGAGTTCCCCGCCAAGGAGGAGGAGTAAGGCTTGGACTATGAGGCTTTAGGGTTAAAGGTAGGCCTTGAAATCCACAGGCAGCTTGACACCAAGCACAAGCTTTTCTGCTCATGCCCTACAAGGCTGGCGAAGGACAAGGTTGACCTAAGCTTCCTCCGAAGGCTTAGGCCGACAGCCAGCGAGCTCTGGGAGGTAGACCCTGCAGCCCTCTTCGAGTTCAAGAAGGGCTACTCCATCCGGTATGACGCTGAGGAGGGTTCAACATGCCTCGTAGAAATGGACGAGGAGCCTCCCCACGAGATAAACAGGGAAGCCGTTGAAGCCGTCCTCCAGATAGCCCTTCTAGCCAACGCTGAACCCGTGGACGAGGTTCACGTGATGCGTAAAATAGTCATCGACGGCTCCAACACCTGCGGCTTCCAGCGGACATGCATTATTGCCCTTGGAGGATGGATTGAAGCTGACGGCAAACGTATTCCCATTCAAACCATATGCTTGGAGGAGGACGCCGCTAGGAAGGCTGGCTTCGGAGAGGGCAGAACCGTCGTTTACAGGCTTGACAGGCTTGGAATACCACTGGTTGAAATCGCCACAGCCCCGGTAATCCGAAGCCCCAGGGAGGCTGAAAAAGTAGCCTTAACCATAGGACGAATTCTAAAGGCCACCGGCAAGGTTAAACGTGGAATAGGCTCTATACGCCAAGACCTGAACATATCCATAAAGGATGGAGCCCTAACAGAAATTAAAGGCGTCCAAGAGCTAGCCCTAATCTCAAAGGTTGTGGAAAACGAGGTTAAACGTCAGCTAAGCCTCCTCAAGCTTAGAGACGAGATGACCTCAAAAGGCTTAACCCCCCAGTCCTTCTCAAACCTTAAACCCGTGGATGTTTCAGAAGTTTTCGCTGACACCAAGTCGGCCATAATCAGGAAAGCCTTGAAGGCTGGGGGAGCAGCCTTAGCCTTGAAGCTTCCAGGAATGGCAGGCCTCCTAAAGTATGAGCTGTGCCCCGGCTTAAGGTTTGGAACGGAGCTTGCTGACAGAGCAAAGTTCTACGGGAGAGTTGGAGGAATATTCCATACAGACGAGCTTCCAGCCTACGGGATAAGCCAGAGCGAGGTTGAAGCCTTAAAGGCTAAACTAGACCTGAAGGAATCCGATGCTGCCGTGCTGGTGGCTGACCGCCTAGAAAACGCTGAAGACGCCTTAAAAGCCGTGCTGGAAAGAGTTAAGGAGGCTCTTCAAGGGGTTCCAGAGGAAACGAGAATGGCCATGCCCGATGGCACAACCCGCTATATGAGGCCTAGGCCGGGAGCAGCCAGACTGTACCCTGAAACAGATATTCCCTCCATGCCCGTAACACCTGAAAAACTTGAAGAGCTGAGGCGAAGTCTTCCACCCCTGCCAGAGCAGGTGGTCGCCAGCCTCATGGAATCCTACAAGGTGAACAGGAAGCTGGCTGAGCAGCTGGCGGACTCCGACTATCTCCGGCTTTTCGAGGAAGCCGTGAAGGCTGGGGTTCAAGCCTCCTTCGCAGCAGCAGCCCTAACCGAAACCATGAAAAGCCTTGAAAGGAGGGGGGTTCCCGTGGAAAAACTTGAAGACAGCCAGATACTGGAAGTCCTCAAGCTAATAGGCTCGGGTGTAACCGCCAAGGAAAACTTCCCGCTGCTAATCGAGGAAACAGCTAAAACCGGTGAGCCTGCTTCAAGGCTTGTGGAAAAGCTTGGCTTGAAGATGATGTCGGCTGAAGAGGTTGAAGCCCTCGTTGAAAGGCATGTTAACGCTCAGAGGGAGCAGTTGAAGGCTTTAGGAGGCAGAGCCTTCGGCCAGCTTATGAAGCTTGTTATGGCTGAGGCTAGAGGGAAGGCTGACCCAGCTTTAGTGTCAGCCATAGCGAAACGTAAACTTCAAAGCCTGAATGAATAGAAACCTTTACCTACCTGTTGAAGGGTAGATTTAGTTTTTGGAGGGTGAAACCTTTGGGTTTAGAACAGATTAGGAAGGTATGCGTTGTTGGTGCAGGCGTCATGGGCTCAGGAATCACCCAGGTTTTCGCTCAGGCCGGCTACAGCGTGGTCATGGTGGACGTTGCCGAAGAGTTCATCCAGAAGGGTATGGCCTCCATCAAGGCGAACCTTGAAAGGTCTGTGGCTAAAGGCAGAATGTCGAAGGAAGACGCTGAAGCCGTGCTGGGAAGAATAAAAACCACGCTGAACCTTGAGGAGGCTGGAAAGGAAGCTGACTTCGTAGTTGAGGCTGTGGTCGAAAGGATGGATGTGAAAAGGGAGGTCTTCAGCCGGCTTGACAAAGCCTGCGAAAGCCATGTCATCCTGGCTTCTAACACCTCAACCCTCAGCATCACGGAGATGGCGTCAGCAACACAGAGGCCTGACAGAGTAGCTGGAATGCACTTCTTCAATCCAGCACCTGTCATGAAGCTTGTTGAAGTAATAGCAGGGGCTAAAACCTCACGTGAAACCATCAGCACGGTTAAGGCTCTAGCAGAAAAACTGGGTAAAACCCCCGTAGAAGTTAAGGAGTCCCCAGGCTTCGTGGTTAACAGGCTTCTAACCCTCATGCTTAACGAAGCCTGCTTCCTGCTGATGGAGGACGTAGCCAAACCTGAAGACATCGACACAGCCATGAAGCTCGGATGCAACCATCCCATGGGGCCCTTCGAACTTATGGACTTGGTAGGCCTCGACATAGTTCTGGCTATTGCTGAAACCCTATACCAGGAAACCGGAGACCCCAAGTTCAGGCCTTCACCGCTGCTGAGGAAAATGGTTAGAGCAGGGCTCCTAGGGAGAAAAACAGGTCAGGGCTTCTACGTCTACGGGAAAAAGTAGGGTGAAAAACTATGGCGGAGGAGACGCCTGTTCTCTACGAGGTTAAAGGTAAAGCAGCCTGGATAACCCTTAACAGGCCTAAAGCCTTGAATGCTTTAAGCCCTGAAGTCTTCCAGAAGCTTAACGAAGCCTTAGACAAGGCTGAAGCCGACCCCAACGTTATGGTGGCAGTCATAACAGGGGCAGGTGAAAAAGCCTTCTCAGCCGGAGCCGACGTAAGCGAATTTAAAACCTCAGACGTTGCGAAGGTTCGAGACTTCATAAGGTTAGGCCAGCAGACCATGCTTCGTATAGCCTTCTTCCCGAAAGTCACTTTAGCCCTAGTTAACGGGGTGGCTGTTGGCGGAGGATGCGAGCTTGCCCTAGCCTGCGACCTGAGGATAGCCTCTGAAAACGCTAGGTTCGGCCAGCCTGAACCGAGACTAGGCTTAATCCCAGGCTGGGGTGGAACCCAGAACCTTCAGAGGATTGTAGGTCAAGCCAAGGCTAGGGAACTTCTCTTAACCGGCAGAATCATAGACGCCAGGGAGGCTGAAAAAATCGGGTTAGCCAGCAAGGTGGCTTCAAGAGAAGAGCTTGAGAAGGCTGCCCTAGACCTCATAGGGGAAATCACGGCTTTAGGGCCGCTAGCAGTTAAAGCCATAAAGGAAGTTCTAACCAAGCCTGGAAAGGACGCTTTGGAGGCAGGGTTAAACCTTGAAATGGAAAAGTTCATGGAATGCTTCCAAACCGAGGACAGGGCTGAAGGGGTTGCAGCCTTCTTCGAGAAACGTAAGCCAGAGTTTAAAGGCCGGTGAAAAGAAAAATATGTTGGAGGTTTAGGGCTGGAAGGATAGCTTCCCTCTATTTTTTAAGGATTTTACGGAGGGCCTCTGTCAGCGCCGGAACCACCTTGTAGAGGTCTTCCACGATTCCGTAGTCCGAATCGGCGAAAATAGGTGCATCAGCGTCCTTGTTCACCGAGACAACGATTTTCGAGCTTCTTATGCCTGCCACATGCTGGATGGCTCCTGAAACTCCCACGGCAATGTAAAGGCTTGGCTGAATCTTCTTGCCTGAGAGGCCAACCCACTCGGGGAACCATCCTCTATCCGCTGCGATAGGCCGTGTGCATCCAACCTGTCCTCCGAGAACCTCAGCCAGCTCCTCCAGCATTTTGAAGTCTTCCTGCTGCTTTAGTCCACGTCCACCACAGATTACTATGGGAGCCTCCTCGATTCTTATGCCCGCCATTTCTTTGGGTTTAACCTCGACGATTTCGGCTTTCGGAGGGCTGATTTCAGCTTCAACCTTAACGGCTTCAGCTGTTCTCCCATCGGCCTTCTTCTTCTCGAAGATTCTGGGCGGAATAGTTGCTATGGCAGGCTTCCCGGCGATGATGTGGGTGGAGGAAACCTTCCCTCCGAAGACTACTCTCTTCATTTTAAGCTCTCGTCTTCCAGCGTCAACCTCCAGGGCCACACATTCAGCTACACAGCCAGTTCCAAGCTTCTCAGCAACCCTTGGAGCCAGCTCCTTCCCACGTTTGGTAGCGCCTACAAGGAAAACTTCAGGTTTAGCCTGCGATATAACCGCGTGGAGGGCTTCGGCACAGGCTTCAGCCAGTAAGCCTTTAAGCTGAGGGCTTTCCACCACGTAGACCTTGTCAGCCCCGTAGGAGGCAAGCTCGCCGGCTTCAGCTTCAACCTTCTCCCCCAGCAGTACAGCTGAAACTTCTGTTTGAAGCTGGTCTGCCAGTTCTCTACCCTTACTTAAAAGCTCGAACAGTGTGTCCCTATCCTCCGAATAGGCCATTATGCCCTTGTATTCCTCTGCCATCGCCTTTTACACCCCCAACGCCTTCTCCTTCATCAGGTAGGATACCAGCTCCTGAACAGCTTCCTCCACAGGCTTATCCTTGATTACCACCCGCTTCCTCTCAACGGCGAAGCCTTGAAGGTCAACGGTTTGAAGGGTTGAAACCTGCTCGAGCTTCTCCTTTGAAAGTCCCAGGTCCTCAAGCTTCCAGATGGTCATAGGCTTCTTCGAAGCCTTCAGAATGGCCATCAGACTTGGAATCCTTGGAACATTTATTTCACGGGTTACTGAAACCAGCACCGGCGTAGGCGCCTTAACGGTTTCATAGGCGTCCTCCAAGTCTCTTTCAGCCGTTACACTGTTTCCCTCGACGTTAAGGTTTCGGGCGTAGGTTATCTGGGGTATGCCAAGCTTTCCAGCAAGCCTCGGCCCTACTTGGCCTGTATACCCGTCGGTGGTGGCCTCCCCGCAGAGGATTAGGTCGAAGCTTCCAATCTTCTGGATTGCAGCGGCTAAGGCTTCAACGGTTGCAGCCGTGTCAAGCATCCCCCCTGAAGGGTCTTCTACCAGGTAGGCTTCGTCAGCCCCCATGGCCAGCAGCTCTTTCAAGCCCTCCTTGGCAGACGCCGGACCGAAACATACAACCTTAATGGTTCCTCCCTGCTTCTCCTTTATGTTTACCGCAGCCTCCATGGCGTTCTTGTCTATGTCGCTTACCCTCCGTGGAACCCCGTCCAGCAGAGGCTTCCCGGAAGGGTCTATTTTTATTTCAGCCACGTCTAACGCGTATTTGGCGCATACAATTATCTCCATCTTTTCCTCCTCCCTCTAACCGTAACGGTAAACGATTCCGAACCCTCCTCGAGGATTCCTCCAGTTTACGGCTCCACGGCCCATACCCTTGCACGCGATTATACACGTGCCGCATTCAAGGCAGTCCTCGTAACTGTAAACAAGCTTACCATCTTCAAGTTTATAAACTTCTGCCGGGCAGACGAAAAGGCAGGGCTTCGCTTCGCATTTCTCGCAGAGCTCCTTGTCAACTTCAATATGGCTTTCACTGTCTATCTCATACTTGTTCAAGCCAAGCCTCTTATCCAAGCTAAGCTTCTCCACGCTCATAAAGCCCTGTACACCCCCAAAAGGTCTCTTAAAACGTCGAGGAGCCCTGCCTTACCTTTCATATGCCTTCTAACTACCTTGAAAGCCTTCTCCGAGGGAGCTGGATTAACCGAGAACAACTCCTCCATCACGGAGCAGGCTAGGTCAGGGTAAACCGTGAAGAATCTTCTATTGTTGAGGAGGCTTGGCGTCCTACGGAAGGCTTCCATGTCCGTGAGGATGAAGGCTTCCCTAAGCAGGCTTTCATACGCTGAAAGGCTTGAAGCTGAAAAGTCGTTTCTCTCCTTCGCTTTCAGCACGGCCCTAGCGGCAGCAGCCCCAGACGCCACAGCCAGGTCCATCCCCCTTAAAGTGAAAAGGTTGTTTATGAGCAGGCAGGCTGAGCTTCCGGCGGCGAGAAAGCCGTCAGAGTAAAGCCTTGGCACTTGGGCTATTCCCCCCTCATGGATTATCTGAGCTGAATATTCAGCGACGTTTCCACCTTCAATCAGCTTGGAAATGAAGGGGTGCACCTTATAGTCTTCGATGAGTTCGTGGACTTTCACCTGTTTCTCCACCAGCATGTCTATCCTAGCCACGATTCCAAGCGAGATGCTTGCCTTGTTCGTGTAGAGGAAGCCTCCCCCGGCAACCCCCTTCGTGTAGCCTACCAGCGTGTAGGAGGCTCCCTCACCGCCTCCAACGTTAAACCTTTCGTTGACGGTTTCCTCAGGAAGCTCTATAAGCTCCTTAACCCCCACGGACACGTCTTCAGGCTTGAAGTCTCCTCTAAGCCCAGCCTTCTCCACGAGAAGCGACTTAGCTCCCTCAGCGTCTATAACGACGTCGGCTAAAAGCTCGTCTGAACCGGACTTTATCCCTTTAACTTTCCCGTTTTCCATTACAAGCTCGTCAACGGTTACGCCCGTGACCAGCGTGGCTCCTGCCTCCTCAGCCTTCCCAGCTATCCACCGGTCGAACTTCGCCCTTAAAACGCTGAAAGCATTGTAGGGAGGCTTACCCAGGCCTGGAGCCTTAAGGTTCAAGGTGACCGCCGAGTTTTCCCCGAGGAAAACTATGTTATAGCTTGTTATGGCACGTTCCACGGGAGCCTCCTCCCAGAAGTTGGGGAAAACCTCGTGGACAACCCTTGAGTATATGATGCCTCCTGTCATGTTTTTAGCTCCAGCCTGCCGTCCCCTCTCGATGAGAAGCACCTGCAAGCCTTCCTTAGCCAGCACGTATGCTGCAGTTGAACCGGCCAGCCCAGCTCCAACCACTATAACGTCAAACTTTTCTTCAGCGGCCATAGGCTTCCTAACACCTTTCCACAGAAACCGGGGCTTTCTTTTTTAAGATAAAAAGGGGAGGGAATAATGGATATTTTATTCGCTCTTAAGCTTCTTGTATGCCACGTACTCCGGTCCCAGCAGCTCTCTCACCAGCACAACTCTCTGAATGTTGGTTGCACCCTCAGCGCCTATGCAGTAGGACATGACGCCTCTCCATCCCATCTCTACAGGGCATTCCTTGGTGTACCCGTAGGCTCCATGCCATATCATAACTTTCTCGCAGGCTCTAAGGGCTAAAGGCGGAGCCTTCAGCTTGCACATGGATATCCACTTGGCAACTTCCCTCGCTGAGAACTTTCCTTCCTTATATTTCATGTCGTTCATCCAAGCTGTCTTATAGACAAGAGCCTTTGTGGCTTCCATTTCCGTCCAGAGGTCTGCAAGCTCGAAGCTTATGCCCTCGTATTTGCCGATAGGCCATCCGAAGGCTTTCCTCTGCTTAATATAGTCTATTCCTATCTCAAGCACTCTGCGGGTAACTCCTACGGCGCTCGCCGCTATTATGAGCCTGGCGTTGTCGAAGCCTTCCATCGTGTAGTAGAAGCCTTTCCCTTCCTCTCCAACCCTGTACTCGTCTGGAAGCCTGACCTCCTCCATCTTGAAGCCGCCGGTAGATATAGCCATCCTGCCGCAGTCGTCGAAACGCTTCGTAATCTCGATTCCAGGGGCGTCCATGGGAACGAAGAAGGAGGTCATACCCCTGTGGGCTGCTTCCGGCGGGGCTGGAGAAGTTCTAGCCGTAATCCAGAATCCTCCACCATACTTCTTAGCTTCCTCAGTGCCGCTGATGTACATTTTCTCGCCGTTTATAATCCACTCGTTTCCCTTCTTGGTGGCTGTGGTTTTGAAGGCTGCCACATCTGAGCCTCCGCCGGGCTCCGTTGTCGCTATACCCACGAATTTTTCGCCTTTAATAGCGGGTTTAACGTATTTTTCTCTAACTTCTTCAGAGCAGTATTTGTCCAGTGTGAAGCCCCATGCTCCCTCAACCACTATGAAGGCCGCCGCAGTGGCTATGGTTATGTCGGCGTAGCCTATTTCCTCCCCTATGATGCAGTGGGTTATCCAGTCAACTCCTGCGCCGCCATGTTCCTTAGGAACTGTTGGAAGCAGGATGCCAAGCTCAGCCATACCCTTCCAGATTTCCCTGGGAATCTCGCCTTTATTGTCCATCTCCCTGACTTTTTCAATCGGCATATTTCTTTCGCACCATTCTCTGACAGCCTTCCTTATCAGCTCTTGGTCTTCGGTGAAGGTAAAATCTAAAGGCATACTTTACCCTCCTATTCGGTTTGGGTTTTTCTATGTCTTAAATTCATATATAAAGGCTCTCAATCCTCACCATGTGAGGGCTTCCCCAGGCGAAAACATCCTTCGCCAACGCATAAACCTTAATTAAAGGCTTCTTGGAAAACTGGTTAGGAGGCGGGGGTAGCCAAGTTTGGTCAAAGATACCTGCTCAAGCAGGTATTGAAGGCGCAGGAATGAGGATCCTGTCCCGAAGGGGTTCAGGGGTTCAAATCCCCTCCCCCGCATCATTCACGTTCTGAAATCTTAAGCCGTCCGTCAGCCATTAAAGGCGCTATTTAACTCTTACGAGAGGGTGCCTTTGCTTCAGGTTTTTGTCGATTAGCCCTAGAAGGCATAGATTTCCAAGGGTTTGAATGATAACGG
>LUCC01000029.1 GCA_001593855.1 Candidatus Hecatellales archaeon B24
CTGCGGGTCAGGGTCAGAGTTAACTCCATCTATGATGGTGTAGAGAGCTTTCCTGTTCTGGTCTTCCAGCTCGGCGGCTGTGGCTACATATTCGTCTAGGATTCGCTTAAGCCTTTCAGCTTCCTCTCCAGAGGCTTCTTTAACCCTTGCCTTGAGGCTTCTCACTTCAAGGGCCGTGTTGGTAGCCGTGTAGACGAAGCCCAGCCACCGGTCTGGTTTCCCCTCAACCTTGAAGCCTTTCCTCTTCAGCATTCGGTAGCCGTAGGCTAGAATGGCAACCTGCCTGCCCATGTCGTTCACGTAGAAGTGTCTGCGAACCTGGTGGCCTCTACCCTTTAAAAGCCTGGCTAAGGAGTCTCCGAGAATAGAGTTTCTAGCCGTTCCCACATGAAGCGGGCCGTTTGGGTTAGCACTCGTATGCTCAACGATTATTTTCCGGGATGCTTCCGCCTTTACAAGCCCGTAAAGCCTTCCAAAGCCTGCCAAGGCTTCGAAGGTAAGCTTAGCTAAAGCCTTATGGTCAACCCTGAAGTTTATGTAGCCTCCAACAGCTTCAACCCTCAAAGTTAGAGAAGGCTTCAGCGACGAAATCCTGCTGGCCAGCAGCCCAGCTGCCTTCACAGGATCTACCTTGCAGGCTTTAGCCAGTTCGAAGCATACGGTTGAAGTTAGCTCTCCAAACTGGGGGTTCGCCGGGGTCTCTAAGAGGAAGCCTGAAGGCTGGAAATCTGGGTGAAGCTCGGCTAGGGCTCTAAGCAAGGCTTCCCTGCAGGCTTCCTTGAAGGCTTTGAAAGGGTTTTCCAAGGGCAAGACTTCTTAAACCTTCCCTTTAAAGGGCTGGAGCACTGGCTGAATAATGTTTAGCTTCCCCTAAAACTTAAATCTCTCCCCTTTAAGCCTCCTAGCCAGAGCGTAGGTTAAGGGCAGACCCACAATGTTTATGGAGACCAGCGACCCTAAGCCGACACCAGTCCAGCCTACGTAAAACGGAAAGCCGAAGAGCAAAGCCAGGTAGGTGCCTACAACCAGCGTGACCACGCCAGTCATAACGGCTGAGCCGGCAGCCAGACTGCGCCTTCCAATCCATCCTCCAAGAGAGCAAGCTGCAAGGTTGGCAGCGGAGCCGAAAACAATGTCTATGATACCCAGGCCTCCGAAGGCGTTTGCCACAGCACAGCCCAAGGTTACCCCTAGAATGGCAGGCCAGCCGAAAAGCATGGTGACAGGCAGCAGTGCATCGGCAATTCTAACCTGGAGAATCAGGAAGCTTAGGGGAGCCAGAGCCACAACCCCAACCGCGTATAGGGCTGCAAATATAGCGGATAACGCCAAGCCTCTACTATTCCAGATTCTACCCAAATTCTTCCAGCCCCCTTTTGGGGTTTATGTCATAGCGGAGCGGAGGGGGCGTCAACCACCCGCTCAAATACATCGAACAAGCATTGGAAGAAAGAGAACTTAAAACTTTCTTCTCTTTCAGCGGTTAGCCTATTCTGAGGATGGCTCCGCTACTGGCCGAGGAAGCTGTGTGGGCGTATCGCGTTAGGTAGCCTCTTCCAATCTTCGGCTTAGGTTTTCTCCAAGACTTGAATCTTTCAGCTATTTCTTTTCTGGAAATTTTAACGTCTAACCTTCTTTTTTCTATGTTAACTTCTACAGGGTCGCCGTTTTGCAGGATGGCTATGGGTCCTCCTTCAGCGGCTTCAGGCGATATGTGACCTACACATATGCCTCTTGTGGCTCCTGAAAACCTGCCGTCGGTTATCAGGGCTACCGAGGCTTCTAATCCCATTCCGGTTATGAGGGCTGTGGCTGTAAGCATTTCACGCATGCCAGGCCCTCCCTTGGGGCCCTCGTAACGTATAACCACAACGTCTCCTTCTCGTATTCTGCCTTTGACTATGGCTTCAACAGCCCTTTTCTCACCGTTGAAAACCCTGGCTTTCCCCCTGAAAACCTTGAATTTCGAGGGTAAACCGGCTGTTTTGATGACGGCTCCTTCAGGAGCCAGGTTCCCTTTTAAGACTACTATTCCCCCGTCTTTTCTAACGGGCTTGGAGAGAGACCTGATAACGTCTCTCCTTAAAACCTTAGCCTTCCTAAGGTTTTCTTTTAGAGGCTTACCGGTGACGGTGGCTGCTTCCAAATGGAGTAAGGGGGAAAGCTCCCTCATTAAGGCTTGAACTCCGCCGGCTTCGGCTAGGTCTTCCATGGTGTGGAGGCCTCCTGGAACCATGGTGCAAAGCTGAGGAGTTTTCCTTCCAAGCCTGTCGAAGACTTCAAGGGTAAGCTTGACACCAGCCTCGTAGGCTATGGCCGGCAGATGTAGGAGAGTATTGGTGGAGCCTCCTAGGGCAAGGTCGACCGTTATAGCGTTTTCAAAAGCTTCAAGAGTCATGATACTGGAGGGCTTAACTTCTTCCTCCACCAGCCTTACCGCACGCATTCCGCTTAGCCTTGCGATTTCATCCTTCGCGGAGGAGACAGCTGGCGTTGTGGCGCAGCCTGGCAGCGACATACCCATAGCTTCAACCAGGCATGCCATGGTGTTGGCTGTGAACATTCCGTTGCAGGAGCCGGGGCCTGGGCAGGCAGAGTTTTCCAGCTTCTCCAGCTCTTCGGTTGAAAGCTTGCCTGCTCTCACCTGGCCTATTGCCTCCATGACGGAGGCTAAACCTATTTTCCTGCCTTTATAGCTGCCTGAAAGCATAGGCCCGCCTGTAACAACTATGGAGGGAATGTTTATTCTGGCTGCTGCCATAAGCATTCCAGGCGTAATCTTGTCGCAGTTCGGCAGAAGAACCATCCCGTCAAACCTGTGAGCTTCTACAACCAGCTCCACGGAGTCAGCTATAACATCCCTGGAGGGAAGCGAGTAGTGCATACCCTCGTGGCCCATGGCTATGCCGTCGCAGATGGCGATGGTGTTAACCTCGAAGGGCAGGCCTCCAGCCGCGTACACGCCTTCCTTAACAGCTTCAGCCAGCCTTCTCAAGTGAACATGGCCTGGAACAATCTCTGAGAAGCTGTTAACAACAGCTATGAAAGGCTTATCCAGCTCCTCCCTAGATAACCCTAAACTTTTCAGCAGAGACCTGTGGCCAGCTCTCTCTAAGCCCTCCTTCACAACGCTACTACGCATGAAAACCTCCTCCAACCTGCTAAAATAGGGTCTTATCAACACTAAAACGTTTCCAACGGTGACAGCTGGTTAAAGATGATATTGGACAAGGGAAACCGTTTTTTCAAGCCCGGGAACCCCGCAGGCGTCAGCCCTACACATTTTGCAAAGTCTGAACTGGGGCAGATATCTCTCGCATTTTTCTCTTGTCTCCCTTATTTCCTGGCAACTAGGCGAACGTAGACTCTTAAACTTGTGCATGGGAATCAGCGGGATAAGGTTCATCAGGGAAGCCCCAAGCCTGGAAACCTTCTCAGCCACCTTTACGGCTTCATCCAGGTTTATTTCCGGTATGAGAACGGTGTTCACCCTTACGGTTAACCCTTCCTCCACCGCAACTCTGACACCTTCAAACTGTTTCCGAAGCAAAACTTCAGCTGCGCTAACGCCTTCAAGCTTCCTTCCATCATAGATTATGTACTCGTAGATTTTGCTTGCAGTTCGAGGGTTAACCGCGTTAATGGTGACTGTAACGGTTTTAACGCCTAAATGGGAGAGCAGCCTGGCTTTTTCAGCCAGAAGCAAGCCGTTGGTGGCCACGCATCTAACAAGCTGAGGAAACTGCTGGCGTACTTTTTCAAGAACTAGGAATGTTTCCCTGTTTGCCAAGGGTTCACCTGGCCCAGCAATCCCTACAACTGTAAGTTCAGGCCGGACTTCCACAACCTTCCTAAGCCATTCTAAGGCTTTATCGGGAGAAAGCAGGCATGAGGAGACGCCGGGTCTCCATTCGCATTTATTTATCTCCCTCTTGCAGTAGTTGCACTGGATGTTGCATTTTGCTGCTACTGGCAGGTGGATTCGCGCGTGTTTGAAGTGGGCTTCAGGATTATAGCAGGGGTGAACACTCGTCCAGTGGGCAAACTTCAAAATTTTCCCCTTGCAGCCTAAATACGAGGCCTTCTATTTATTGTTTACTCGTGCTTGTGCTTATCTTCGGCTGAAGAGATGAAGAGCAGGGGGAACACTATATCGCTCAAACAGCATGGAAGCCAGACTGAGAGGAAAAGGAAAAGGAAGATGGCGGGAAGAAGTGAAAGCCACTCTCCCACTCCGAACGCTGTGAAGTAGAAAAGCGATGCCCACGTGCTTAGTAGCACATGCCCGCTGTGCGGAAGCCTGGTCACACGCTTCCAGCAGCCGATTACGATGCCTAGGAGGGCTAGGGGATTTACAAGCCACCATTTCTCTAGGAAAGGTAGGTGGAACTCTATTTCGAGGTTAAGTAGGGTTCCCCCCAGATAGGGAATCACCACATCGCTCATCGTGGCTATGCCAACCGAGCCAACGTAGCCTATCCAAATCACCATCCACGGCTTCCTACTATACTTCAGGTAGATAGCCGAAGTTACAAGCGCGCTTAACACAACGTGAAGCGGATGTAGAAAATAGAAAACGCTGTAGGAAGCCGAAGGAGGAACTTGGAATAAAACGGTTAGAAGCATAATGACAATTCCGGTGGCGGCTCCGAAAATGGTGAAGGGAGCATGATGCCCCAGCTCTTTTGCAATCTGTATAAGCGGTAGACCTGTCTTCACGGGCGAGGTTCTCCCCTTCAGGGTCTTCACCGCTTTTCTCGCATCTTTCTTATTAATTTTTCTAATATTTTTAATAAAAAAACCTTAAATACGCTGAACTTTTTAATAAAAATTAGATGAGTTAGGTTGACCGTCGTCAGCTTATCAATACCAGACAGGCTTTTGGAGGAGTTAGACAGCTCCATTGAGAGGTGGGGGTTTGCAAGCAGGTCTGAAGCCTTAAGGCAGGCGGTAAGGTTTTTCATCGAAGAGCAGCGGAGCCTCAGAGAAGTTGAAGGCAAGGTCATCGCCATAGTTACCGTTGTCTACGAGAAAGCTGCGAAAAGCGATAGGATGCTGGCCCTCCAGCATGAGTGGGGAAGCATAGTTTTAACCTTCCTTCACACCCATGTGGACAAAGCCAGCTGCCTGGAAGTTATGGTTGTAAAGGGGTTGATACGGTCTATAAGGAAGCTTGTGAATGCCATGAAGGCGGACAAGCAGGTTAGACAGGTTAAAGTAACCATGATAGGTACCCCACGTTAATAAGGACAAAAGCCAACAGGCCCTTTAGCCCCTGGAAGCTAGCCTCACCTTTCACCTTACTAGGGTTTCTGCCTATATTGGGAGGCCAAGCATTTTCAGACCTATATAAACGTAGAGGAGACCTAAGCATATCCTAAGAATTTTCGGCCTTGTTCTTTCGCTTACGATAGCGCCCAATACTGAGAAGGCAGCACTCGTCAATCCGAGGGTGAGGAAAGCTCCATAGTTAAAGTATCCTATACTGTAGAGTGGGAAAATACTGTTTTTAAGGTTTTGAACCTGTAAACCGTAAAACATGTAGCCAATAGAACCTATCCCAGAGCTAACAACCATCATTACCAGAGAAAGAAGAATTGAAAGATGCATGGGGAACCCTAAAAGAAGGTTTAGGAGTGGAACATAAACAAGCCCTCCACCAATCCCTATAAAGGCTGCGAAGGTTGCTGCAACAAACCCCCAACAAAAACCCTTAACCATACTTAGGCTTGGTATTTCCTCTACGGGTTTTGGTTTTGCTGTTAAAAACCTCCAAGCACCAATAAGACAAACCACGCCAAAAAGCATTTTCATAATCCATCCTGGAGCATAAGAGGTTATTGTAGCCCCTAAAACCGCACCAACACCAGCACCTAAACCTAGACCCTTCCATAGGTCAAAGGGAAACTTCTTTGTTTTCCCAGCCTTCATGTGCATTTTAGCTCCGATTAGGGCTGTGGGAACAACAACAGCCAAATTTGTTCCAAAAGCAACCTTAACAGCAACGTCAAGAGGACAGCCAAAACCTGTAAACATAAAAATCATCACAGGAACCATGATAAAACACCCGCCAACACCAAACATGGCACTAACAAACCCAACACCAGCACCAGCAACAAGAAAAGCCCAAACCCATAATGGGACAGTAAAAACCATGTTAACCACCTAGCCTTTAGCCTTTAAAACCTCAACAGCCTTTACAAAAGATGAAAACCTATCTAAAATAAGCCTATCAAGAATTCCTAGAAGCCTAAAAATTTGGGGGTTTTTGATACGGTAAAGGGTTCTTTTCCCATCAATTCTTCTGTCAAGAATTCCAGCCTCATACAGGATGTCTAAATGTTTTGAAGCTGTCGACTGAGCTTTCCCTAACGCCGGAATAATTTCACATACACATTTTTCACCATCCCTAAGGAATTCAATGATTTCCAGTCTAGCAGGATTGGCTAGGGCCTTAAGCAGATTTACTCTATACTCCATAAGAGTGTGTTTTCCGTTCATAAGCTCCATTATAGATGTAGTCTTAGAAATATTAAATATATCGATAAATTCAAAATTTACGATATATGATATATATGAAGAGCCGTGGGAACCATGAAAATTCTGCTGGTTACCCCGGAAAGAGAGTTAAAACATACAAGGAAAATCAGGGAAAAGATGGCCTTAACCCTAATATAGTTTATAACTATCTGCCTAAGCTAAACTGTGGAAAGTGTGAGGAGAAGTCCTGCTTCACCTTCGCCATCAAGCTCATATCTGGTGAAAAGAAGCTTTCGGGATGTAAACCCCTAATAGAAGAAGAAAAATACAGAAAAAACAGAGAGTTCTTAGAGAAACTGTTTAATCCTCTCCTTTAAAGAACCTTCAGCATTTGACGCCGGGGGCGGGATTTGAACCCGCGTGGGCCCATGGCCCACAGACTTAGCAGGCCTGCGCCCTACCAGGCTAGGCGACCCCGGCGACAACACACCTCAACTATTTAATTTTCCCTTCCAACCGCTGGACGGGTAAGTCCGTCTTGCTTACTGTTTCTCCAATAGGTTAGTGTTGGAAGACTGAATTATAAAAGTTTAAGGGAGCTTTGGACGGGTGGAAGCGTTCTCCTTAAATTCTTTTCAGGAGGGCTTTCAGTAGGGTGTAGTAGAATTTTGGTTTTAGGGAGAAAATCAGCCTCCTGCCCGGGTATAAGTCTCCCTTGGAAACGGTTTCTCTGGCCACAAGTTTTTCACGTACACGCTTTCCCAGGTAAACTGTTTCGCCCGCCTCCTTTATGGCTTCCAGGACCTTTAATCCTTCCTCTTCGCTTATTATTCCATGTTCCATTTTCACCTTGGTGAAGGCTTCAGCAGCCAGATAGGATGCAGCTACGATTTCCCTTCTGCTCATCCACGCGGTTTCGTAATCCAGCATTTCCCCCCAGCTTTCAGCTTCCTCCATAATCTTTACATGGCTTTCTACGTCTCTGAAGAGAAGCCTATACCCGAAGGCTTCTGGCTTCATGTAAACCATGCTTCCGGGATCTATGAAGGGAGCTAGAGGTGCTGTGAAAGCGTTCAGGAAGCCTCTGCCTTTAACGGCTTCCCCTAGAAGCTTACTGAAGAAGCGGGAAGCCTCCACAGCCGACTTCAAGGTTTGCTCCGGCAGCCCTACCATGAAGTATAGGTCAAGCCTTTCAAAGCCAAGCCTTTCCGCTTCCCGGATGAAGCCTACTAGGTCCCTGTTACCGTAGTTTCTCCCGAACTTCACCCTCACTTCTTCCTCATGGCTTTCAGGTGAAATCTGCAGCATAACCCTGTCAGAAGTCTTCCTTAAACATTCCAGCGTACTGCGTGGAGGAGGACTGAAGAACTCGTAGATTAAGGGTGAGCCTACTTTAGCCTCACGCAGAAGCTTTGAAAGCCTTTCCACCCTGCTAAACCCCATAAGCTGAACATCACCCACCACG
The DNA here is from genome assembly GCA_001593855.1 of Candidatus Hecatellales archaeon B24. GTDB lineage: Archaea > Thermoproteota > Bathyarchaeia > Hecatellales > Hecatellaceae > B25. The sequence continues at coordinate 7,946 of LUCC01000029.1, forward strand.
AAAACTGGAACACGCATATAGTCTAGAAGCGACAGGATTTCCCACGCTATTTTCTCCGGAGATTTAAAAGCTGGACAGTTTCGATTGAAAAAGTTCTTGTAGGCGAAGGCTGACCCACCGCAGGTTATACAGTTATAGGGGCAGCCCTTCATGGTTAAAGCTAGGCCGATGGGCTCCCTCATAAACCTGGCAAAAGGAAGAGCGGAGGGAAAACTCCAAGACCCTAGGAACTCCTTAACCAGGAAGCCGTAGTCTATGGCGTAATCGTCTAGGTTTCCTGGGGCCGGCCTGAAACTGTTTAGCTTCGCTTTCCCCTGATGCCTCCAGGCAACGTTCGGTATTTCGTTAAGTCGAGGTTTACCTGTTGAAGCATGGCTTAGAAGACCTTCCAGAGCTTCCTCCGCAGTGTCGCCTAGGACCACAGCGTCTATGAAACTGTAGTTTTCAAGGAGGCTTCTCCAGAAGAAGGTTGAGGTAAGCCCTCCCACGACTAGGAAGCTGTCTGGATGAAGCTTCTTCACAAGCTTGGCTGTTTCGAGGGCTCCCTGCACATGGACGAGCCAGTGTAGGTCTATGCCGTAAACTCTGGCTTCAGCCTTCTTTAACGCCTTCTCCGGGTTGAAGCCGGGGTTCAGAAGCATTTGGACTGCGAGGTTTAAAATTTTCAGTTTAAACCCTTTCTTTCCGAGATAGGTTGAGAGGCTTAGAAAGCCAGCTGGGTAAAGCTCGAAGATAGGGGTGGAAGGTATAAGGTCGCTTACCAGCCCGTAGTGAACAGCTTTCTCCCTGAAATCGTAAACGCTTGGAGGATGGATGAGCAGCAGATCCAGCGTCATCGAAGGCTCAAACTCCTTCACGCCTCATAAGGCAACCTAAAATATTAAACCACATCGAAAGCCACT
>LUCC01000030.1 GCA_001593855.1 Candidatus Hecatellales archaeon B24
CTCCGCTGGCAGCCTCCTCAACCCTCCAAACGCCTCCCCAAACGTCTAACACAGCCAAAAATAAAAATAACCCCCAACGACAAGCCAAAACAAAAGCTTTAAGTTGACACCGCCTACGTAAGAATAGAAATCTTTAAAAGGAGGCGAGCCTCCTATGCACTTCGCGGTTTGAAGCCTTCGGAGGCAGAAAGCAGCGTTGCAGTTTTGTCCTAAGTGCGGGATGAGGCTGGCTTTAGCCATTAAGGAGGGTAAACGCTCCTCAAGGGTTGTGCTCAAATGCCCCAACTGCAACTACGAGGTTAAAAGCAGGTCTTCCAGCGGCGAAGGTGAAACCGTCATCAGAAGGCCTACTGAGAAGCTTACCCCTCAAGAAGCCATAGTAGTCATAAGCCAGAGAGAGGCAAACCTTAAGACGGCTCCAACCCAAAGAGTTGAATGCCCCCGCTGCGGGAACAAGGAAGCCTACGTCTGGATGGTTCAAACCCGGGGAGCTGACGAGTCTTCAACCCAGTTTTTCCGGTGTACCAAGTGCAGGTACACCTGGCGTGAATATTCCTAAATCTCAATCTTTTCAAGCTGGGATAAAACGTACCGGCGTATTTCCGATGGCTTAGGAAGTTTCCCAGCAAGTTTCCCCTGCACTATTAAAGGCTTAAGCATGCTCCTCATTCTTCCGCCACATCTGGGGCAGGAGGGTTTACGTTCTCCTGCTGGAAGCACTAAATCAGCCATGCACTTGCTGCATCTCCAAAGGTTTTTCCTTCCAGCCAGCTTCCCCCTTTTCGACAGGGGTTTCCCTTCAACTTCAACGATGTCGAGGGCGAAGTCTACGGTTGGAGCGTTGCTCAGGCTTGTTCCAACCCCGAAGCCTTCAACTCCAGCCTCAACAAGCTCGGGAATCCTGTCTTCCCTTACTCCTCCTGAAACGAAAATTTTCACGTGGCTGTACCCTCTTAGGTCAAGTTCCCAGCGGACCTCCCTGACTATCTCGGCGAAGTTGCCTCTCCTAGAGGCTGGAGTGTCAAGTCTCACTCCTGAAAGCCTTCTCCCTAAAGCCTCAGCCGCCTTCAACGCTTCAACCTTCTCGTCGAGAAGGGTGTCTACCAGGGCGATTCGAGGGGCCTCCGGCTCAACTATCTTGTCGAAGGCCTTCACAGCTGAAGCCACATCGCCAAGCAAGATTACAAGTGCGTGAGGCATGGTTCCCGTAGGCTTTTCACCTATAAGCCTGGCTCCTACGAGGCATGATACAGCGTCGAATCCTCCTATGTAGGCAGCCCTGTCAATCATTGGGGCTATAGCCGGATGCATACGCCTGATGCCGAAGGATACGAGAAGGCTTTTCCCCGCCAGCTTCCTAATCCTCGCAGCCTTCGTGGCGATTCCTGAAGCCTGACATAGGAAGCCCAGCATAGGCGTCTCAAGGAGGCAGTAGTCATAGTAGGCTCCCTCAACCACCATCACAGGCGTTCTAATCCTTCGACTGTCGAAGGCTTGGAAGATGGTTCCCTCTGGGAGGCTGTAAACGTTTACGGGATGCCCCTCGAAAAGCCTTGCCACCTCCTCAACTCCGCAGAGGACAGCCCACTTCCATCCTTCCGGCAGGTCGCTGGCTGTCACCTCAGCTAGGGTATGCTTCCGGTCTAATCCTTCCTTCTTCAAAATCTTCTTTGTACGTACGAAGTATATGTCGGTGGTTTTCCCATCCAGTATTTCTTTTTCCGAAGCTATGTGAAGCCGAGGCAAAGCTATCCCATCCCAGTTTATCCCGAGATTCCTTATTTATGGTTTCCCAGTAAACGCATTTAACATATTCTGGAGGCTTCATCTTCAAAGGTTTTTCTCCCGTTTAAAGTTTAAATGTCCAGCCATTGAAGGGTTATAATCGTGTTCGGCCATGACCGGAAAAACAGAAGCTTCTAGGAAAGATGTGAACAGGGCGGTAAGCTGGGCTCGTTGTACGGTTGCCATAAACTTAGCTCTCCTAGCAGCCGGAGCCCTGTTAGCCAAGACGTTTCACGCCATACTTATCTTAGTGGTTGCAGGTGTAGGACTGGTCTCCTTCTTCGGGGTTTTAATGATAGCCAATTTCCTGTCAGAGGAGCCAAACCTCAATAAAGGAGAAATGCGTAAGGCATTGACTTCAAGCCTTATCCTGTCGTTTTTAACTCTCATGTCGGTAGTAGCCTTCGTGGAGGTATCCTCCATGGACACTGCTAAAACGCTTATCGAAACCTTCAAATGGATAGTCATAACCATCATAGCCTTTTACTTCGGCACCAGAACCATCAAGGAAGCTAGAGAAGCCATAAACAGGAAAAGCCAGACTGCGAAATAAAAGTAATTAAAGTTTTAAATTCCGGCAGCCCCTACGAGTTCTAGAGGGTGAAAAGGCTTGGAAGTTTTCGACGCCATCCACGGACGGAGAAGCGTCAGAAAGTATAAGTCCGACTCGGTCCCCGAGGAGGTTTTAATGAAGGTTTTAGACGCTGGACGGTGGGCTCCCTCCTGGGCTAACAGCCAATGCTGGCGTTTCATCGTTGTAAAAGACGCGGAAACCAAAAGGAGGCTCTCAGAAACTCTTACGCCCAGAAATCCGGCTACTGACGCCACGGCCAATGCTCCCGTGGTTCTGGCTGTCTGCGCCAAACCAGGCCTCGCAGGAATCAAGGCAGGACAGCCTGTAACTGATAAGGGGGCTTGGTGGTACATGTTCGACGTAGCCTTAGCCGTGGAAAACCTGTGCTTGGCAGCCTACGCATTAGGGCTTGGAACTGTGATAGTGGGAGCCTTCAACCATGGAGAAGCCAAACGTATCCTTAAAATTCCAGGAGACATCGAAATAGTTGCTCTGATACCGCTGGGATACCCAGCTGAGGCTCCTCAAGCCACCGTAAGAAAGGAAATAGGCGAAATCACGTATGCAGACTCGTATGGTAAACCTTACAAGAGCTGAAGGTTTCCGAGAGGCGAGGTCTTCAAGGCTGACCTGAATGGTCGAACATTTTTATAAGCTGTTCATGCCTCTGCCTGACGATGTTTAGGTCTTGGATGGTGCCCTGCAGGGCGAAGGCGAGATTCCGTATTTCAGCTTTTCCATCCTCCTCGAGGAAGCCTATGTAGACTCTTAAAACTCCTGTGACCAGGTCTATGGTTTCTATGTACTTTTTGAGGTATGGTATAAGATGTGAAAGGCCTGCTTTCCCCGTGTTTATGCTTTCGATAAGGCTTACGATTTCCTTCATTCCTTCTAGGGCTTCAACTCCTATTGAGCCTGCTTCCTTATATATTTCATCTTCACCCATCTTCTCTGAAACTGAAATGCCTGCGAGGTTTAAGGCTTCCCCAAGGTTTTCCGCAACCATCCTAATCCTGTTATGGGCCAAAGACGCGTGAAAACTCAGAGGGCCATTGGCTCTCTTCGAAAGCTTCCCAAGGGCTTCAGCCATATCTGATAGGATTTGATGGAAAACCCTGAGGGAGCGTAAAATTTGCGGTATAGGCTCCATCTGATTGCCCTCAAGCACGAAAAATTTACATGGCGAGAAAATTTAAATTTTCTGCTCTAAACATTTATTATTCCTCTAGGGGGAGTTCGATTTCCCCTTTCATCTCCCGCAAGGTTTCAGCCCATAAACGTTGAAATCCAAGATATCTACCTACGTTTTCAAAGGCATACTTCTCGGCTTTTCTCAGAAGAACTTCCACTTCCCGGAAGGCTTTAACAAGCTGAGAGAGGCTTTTCGCATGGAAAAGCTCCTCTCTCTTCAAGCCTAGAACCGCTAGGATCCCTGTAACCAATATTTTTCCCTCTAAGTCGTCCTTGAGGAAGTAGCCTGGGAAAGGGTCTAAACGCTCATCCAGAATGCGTTTTTCAAGCTTCTTCTCCAGCAGCCTGAGTTTTTCCCTCTGGTATAGGAAGCGGTAGACATCCTGCTCGAATTCACCCCAGAACCCTCTTCTCTTCGGTGGGGGGTCATGGAGGATGCTCCATTGGTTGTCCAGCAGAAACTCGAAGCCGTAGAGCCTGGCGCACAGCAGGTAGTCTATGTCTTCCCCACGGGTTATCCAAGGGTCGAAGGGCAGCTTCTCTGTCAGCTTCCTGTGGATAGCCATGCATCCTCCGAAGGCGAAACTGGCCGGATTAAGTCTTCTCCTAGACTCTATTACCTTGAAGGCTTCATTCATAAGGGCTGCTTTATTCCATGTTAGATTCCATACGGCTTCAGCTTCCTTCAAACGGTAGCCTCTACCCCTATAAACGTAGTAGCCAGCAATGCCTCCAACAAACCTACCTTTCCGCTTCCTCCCAATAGATTCTAAAGGCTTCTCCAGGAAGTCTCGGTCGATGACAAGCTCATCGTCATCCAGCAACACCGCAACGTCAAAGCCTGAAAGGTAGGGAAGCAGGAGGCAGAGGTTTCTAACGTTCCCATAGCCATGCATGCTCACGCAGCTGGAAAACCCGGCGAAGCCTTCCTCCGCCAGCTTCCGCTTCAGCCTTCTGAGGCCTGAAGGATAGAAGACTTTAAGGTTAAGCTTTCCCCGGAAGGGCTTAACGATTTCTTTCACACGCTTTTCCACCTTGCCAGCCAGGCTCATCCTGGTTGGAACAGCTAAAACGAGAACTTCGAATTCTCCCTTCAGCTTGACGAGGCTTTCCAGGCAGCGGGAGAGGGTTTCAAAGCTTTCACCCAGCACGGTTGGATGGTCGTATACGGCTTCCCCCGGCCTGGGTTTTTCAGCCCTGTCAGTCCAGTAGGTTGGGATTACTATGGCTGCCTTCAAGGGTTAAACCCCAGATAAGGTTTAAAAGGTTTCACCTTAATTAATAAAGCGTTTCCTGGGGCTTAGAAGCTTGAAAATCCTGTTTACGTGCAAGGAGCTTCCCCACGCTAAGGTTGTCGGCGGCCCCATCATAGTTTACAACCGGATTAAATACCTTTCGAGAAAACATGAAGTCCACCTCTTATCCTTCTACAGTCCTGAAGACGAAAAGTTTCTGCCATCGCTGGAAGATTACTGCAGCCGCATCGAGCTTGTGAAGTTTCCTCCTGCGAAAGGCTTAATGAGGGAGGTTTATAACTATCTTTTCTCAAGCGTTCCCAGCTACATGCTTAAGCTCTACTCGCCGGAGTTAAAGCTTAAACTTAACAGGATGGTGAAGGAGGAAAACTACGACTGCATTATCGCCGAGTACTCCTTCATGGGGCAGTACCTCTACCGGAACAAGGGGCTTCCTGAACAAGTTGTCCGCGTAATCTCGGTTCACGAATGCTACACTGATGCCAGGCTTAAAGTTTTCAAGGTTAAAGGTTTAAGCTTGGAAGGCTTGAAAGCCTACCTCCACTATTTACAGCTCCGAAAATACGAGTTTGAAATGTACCGTTCAGCGGATAAAGTCCTAACCTTAACGGAGAGGGACAGGGACATCCTCCTAAGCTATGCACCCGACCTGAGAATCAACGTTGTACCCCACGGCGTGGATGTCGAATACTTTATGCCGAAGGGCTGGAAGCCTAGGGGGAACGCCGTATGCTACCTTGGAAACTTCGGCCACGAGCCCAACGTCGACGCTGTCCTATACTTTTACCGTGAAATCTACCCCAGCGTGAAAAGGGAAATCCCAGACGTGAAGTTCTACGTAGTGGGTAGGAACCCTCCACCGGAGATCAAAGCCTTAGAGGCTGATGGAAGCGTGGTGGTCACCGGCTACGTTGAGGATGTGCGGCCCTACCTCCACCGCTGTAAGGCCATGGTGGTGCCAGTGAGGCTTGGAGGAGGCTTCAGGGGTAAAACGCTTGAGGCCCTGGCCTCAGGGGTTCCCCTAGTCTCCACGAGGCTTGGAGTTGAAGGACTCAAAGGCGTTGAAGATGAAGATTACTTGATAGCTGAAAATCCCAGAGAGTTCGCCGAAAAACTGGTGGCTCTGCTGAGGGATGAGGGGTTGATGGTGAAGCTTTCCAGGAATGGTAGGAGGCTTGTAGAAAGGTTTTCATGGCAGCGTGGAGTTGAAAGGCTTGAGGAAATCTTGGCTAGGCTGGTTGAGGAAAAGCGGGGAGTGCGTAACCGTGAGGATTAGGTGGCTTGGCCACGCAGGCTTCGAGATAGGGCTGGAAGGCAGGGTTGTGCTGGTTGACCCCTGGCTTAAGGAAAACCCGAAGGCTCCCTGCAAGCCCTCGGACCTCGAAAAAGTGGACTTAGTATGCGTGAGCCACGATCATCCCGACCACCTCGGCGACTCCATCGAAATCTGCAAGCGTACGGGAGCCGTCTTTCTTTCCACCTACGAGCTTGCCTCCTACGCTGGGGAGCAGGGCGTGGAGAGGACGGCTGGAATGAATATTGGGGGAACCTATGAGGGGCTGGAAGGCATAACCGTAACCCTAGTTCAGGCCTTCCACACCGCTGGGAAGGGTGTGCCCGTAGGCTTCATCATCAGGGGTGAAGGTAAAACCGTTTACCATGCAGGCGACACAGGCCTCTTCGGAGACATGAGTCTAATAGGCGAAATCTACGGGGTGGACGTAGCCCTACTACCCATCGGAGACTATTATACCATGGGCGCCCTGGAGGCAGCCGAAGCTGTGAGGCTGCTGAAACCCAAAACAGTCATACCCATGCACTACCAAACCCTACCCGAACTAGCCCAAACACCCCAAGAATTCATCCAGCAAGCCAGAAAGAGGGCGCCCGAAGTCGAAATAGCCGTCCTAAAGCCCGGTGAAACCCTCCAAATCCCTGAGGAAACCTTTTAGGAGCTGAAGGGAAAAATCCCCATTAGAGATGGGCTTCGCCTATGTTAGGGTTACCGTGCACGGCCGCAGGGGCTCAAGGGAATTCAGAATGCTCGCCGACACCGGCTCCACCTACACCGTTCTAAGCCCTGAAAGCATAAGCGAGCTGGGCTTGATGGAAACCCCCTACAGCGTGGAGCTAACACTTGCAGACAAGCGAAGGATTAGGGCTGCCCTCTTCCTAGCAGAGGTTGAGGTGGCAGGGCGTAGAGGCCCAGTGCTCGTAGTCCAAGTGGATACGCCTACGCCGCTCCTTGGCGTCTACGCCTTGGAAACCCTCGGCTTCAAGGTCAACCCTAAAACGGGAGAACTGGAAGAAATATCGCCTGAAGGAGGATACCTGCTAAACGTCTAGTCGAAAGTTAAAGTGAAGGCTAAGAAGCTGACCTGTTCTTCATACCGTACGCGCCGGAGCTGGTTAAACGGAAAAAGCTGAAGCAGCTTAAAAGATTGCTCAGAAAAGCCTTAGAACGATAAAAACCAAGACCACTCGAGATTATACAGTTACTAAACTGGGAAGACGGATGGTAACCAGTGGACTTTTTAGAGTTTTCCTATGTAGACTCCTACAACGTTTTCGTTTTTTAGGAAGTCTTCAAGTTCTTTCATGTTCAGCTTCTTCCTCTTCTTTACTGCCGTGCTGGTTGTCATTAGGAGGGTTACCTGGTACCTCATTTTGCCCAAACCAACCAAAATAAAGTTTCTCTCTTATATTTAAATGTTTACTGGCATTATTTTAATTGTAGTGTTAGGAGGCCGTTTTTATGCAGGGTTCTGGCGGTAGGAAAACCCAAAGAAGGCCCTCTCCACGGCTTTTCCAGTTCCGCGCCGTTGCTTTCGGTGACATGCAGAGGGCTTTAGAGAGACTTTTCGCCTCCGGCGCCCAAGTTATCCTATACGAGAGCGGCATAGAGTGCGGGAGGCGCTCTTACCAACGTCATATGAAGGGGAAGGTTCATGCGAAGGCGGTCACCTCTGCTCTTCGTAGACTTAAGCTTATGGAGCGTTGGGGCAAATTCAAAATAGACTTGGAAAAAGGCGTAATACTTGTTAAAGATAGTTTTGAAGCTGACGGATACGGCGGGTCAGATGTTCCCGTATGCCACTTCATGAGAGGCTACCTAACAGGCTTCTTCACCGAATACCTCAAGAAGGAAGTCAAAATCGTTGAGGAACAGTGCGAAGCCCAGGGAAAACCCTACTGTCTCTTCAGAATTGTCGAGAAAAAGCCAGAGTAGAACCTTAGCCGAGTTTCTCCTGCTGTCCCCGACCCAGGACGAGTTCCTTAAGCTTTTCGGCCGAGTAGTTAAAAAACATTATAAACTTTAAAGGAAGAAGTATACGCAGAGGAGGGAAGAGGTTTACATATTTCAGGAAAACTGGCTATGGTGGGTTTTCTCTTATTTGTGGCCGGAATTGGCTGGAAGCTGGCTATGGGAATTCCCCTAGGTATCTGGGTGAGCCCCCCTGAGGGTTTGATGAACGTGTGGAGAGCTATTACTGCCATCCATATAGGAGGTTTCATCCTCTTCGCCGCTTCACTGGCCTACTACCTCTGGAAGGGACGGAAAGCAGGAATAGCTCATTCAATCTAAAAAATCCAGCGAGAAGGGTTTTCTCAAATTAACGGAAGCTGTAAGCAGTCATAACCCTCTTCTCTTTTTATGGCATCGAATGGTGCCCAGGGCAGGATTTGAACCTGCGACAACCCGGTCTTCAGCCGGGCGCTCTCCCAGACTGAGCTACCTGGGCTTCCACATGCCTGTTAAGGATATTGTTGGGCTTCTTTTTTATCTTTTGCCTTCTTTGAGAGATTTAGAGGGCTGGAAGTGGAGTGTTAGGGTTTAAGATTAAGGTTTTAGGCTGGCGTGAGGTTTCAAATCTCATCTTCAAACTTTGGAATAGGGTTAAGCGTAGCGGTTTCACACCCGACCTTGTTGTCGCCGTTCTAAGAGGAGGCTGCCTGGTAGGGCTGCTTATGGCCGACTTCTACGGGGTTAACCTTGAAACCCT
>LUCC01000031.1 GCA_001593855.1 Candidatus Hecatellales archaeon B24
GAAGAGTTAAGAGTCAAACTTGTATGTTTGAAGAGGTATGTGGCTGAAAGGTTTCAGGGAGCCGTGAAGCCTAGGCGGAAGCCTTAGCCCAAACCCTCCTACCAGTTTTCACGTTTCTAATCTCCACCACCCGGTGGAGAGGTATTCTGCTTTCCACGCCTTCCTCGTCTATAAAGGAAATCCACGAGTGCTTCACGTTTAAAATTCTGTTTAAAGGTATGTTTCTTCTTTCTCCAACGGCTCCCCTATGAACGTAGGATAGGATGTAGTCTTCAGCCTTAAATCGTTTATCCCATAGGATTTGCTCTATGATTTCCCTTGACCTAGGCTTTTTAGGCATTTCGGGAGGGCACCTGGAGAGGCTACTTTTATATAAGGCGGTTCTCCCGTTAAATAGTGAACTGTTTTCGTGGGTGAAGGGTTTGGTTCAGCCGCAGATTCTGCCAGGTGCAACCACCATAGGTGTGGTGTGCAAGGACGGAGTTATACTGGCCTCCGAGAAGAGAGTTGCCTACGGCTATCTCGTCCTCAGCAAGGCAGGGAAGAAAGTTTTCAAGATAACCGAAAACGTGGGGGCAGCCTGCGCCGGGCTTATGGCCGACATGCAGGTTCTCGCCAAGGAGGCTGCCGCCCAGATGACCCTCTACTCGCTGGAAAGCCGTAGGCCTGTTTCCGTCAACGCCGTAGCCAAGCTTATCGCTGTCCTCCTCTTTCAGCACAGGCTTTTCCCGCTTCTAACCCAAACCGTTATCGGAGGAGTTGACGGTGAAGGACCTAGAATCTACGTTTTAGACCCCTTGGGCTCTGTAATCGAGGATAAGTTTGCCTGCGTAGGCTCAGGAGCTGAAATAGCCACAGGCGTCCTAGAATCCGAGTACAAGGAAGGAATGAGCCTAGAGGAAGCTAAAAACCTGGTTGTCCGAAGCATTAAAGCCGCTATTTCCAGGGATGTTCAAAGCGGGGATGGAGCAGACCTGCTAATAATAACCAGTCAGGGAGCCAGGGAGGAAAGCATAGACTTCAAGTAGCCCGCGAGGTTGAGGAGGCTTCAACCCCAACGAAATAAGCCTGAAAGAGCTTGAAAAACTTCTCAAACAGCTAATATCCATTCCAAGCGTTTCAGGAAGAGAACATGAACTTTCAGCTTTCCTTTCAAGCTTCCTAGCCTCCAAAGGCGTAGACGTAAGAGAAATTGAAGTTCCAGGCTGCGGTCCATCGCTTCTAGCACGTCAATCCTTCAAGCTGAAAGGGAAAACCCTGCTTTTCTACGGGCACCTAGACACTGTTGAGCCTGCTGAAGGCTGGGATTCACCTTTCAAGCCTAAACTTTCAAAGGGGAAACTGTACGGGCTCGGAGCCTGCGACATGAAGGCGGGGCTCGCAGCCTTAACCCTAGCCTTCCTGAGGCTTAGAAAAATCAGAGGGTTGAAGGGAAGCCTCATGCTGGCTTTAACCAGCGACGAGGAGCTCTACTCGAGAGGCTGTGAAAGACTGATAAGTTTAGGTCTTCTGAAAGGTGTGGACGCGTCTCTCTCCGCTGAGCCAACCGGCTTGAAAAGGCTTGAGGCTGGAAGGCGTGGAAGAGTGGTTTTCAGGGTTGAGTTCCCGCGGGGGAAAGCAAACCCGGTGGTTAAAGCTGCAAGCTTCATCATGGCTCTAGAAGGGATGCACCTGAAAAGAGGAGCCCGCATCTCGGCGATGGCTGTTGAAAGCTGGCTGGATGCGGACGGCAGTCCAGGCCTATGCCGGGTTGCTGTTGACAGGCTTATGGTTCCAAGTGAAACCTTTGAAGGTGTTCTTGCTGAGGTTGGAAGGGTGGCTGGGAGGTTCCACGGTAAAGCCAGCTTTCATCCTAGGCCAACCCCCTACATGCAGCCCTACCGGCTTAAGGCAGGGGAGCCGATAGTTAAGGCTTTAAGGGAAGCCTGCCACGAGATTTTAGGTTTCAAGCCTAAACTTACACTAGGGCCTACGGCTGGAGATGAAAATTATTTGGCAGTTAGATGCGGTATCCCCACGGTTGCCTACGGGCCTGAGGGAGGGAACATTCACCGTCCAGGTGAGTATGTTGAGCTTGAATCCGTGGTTAGGGCTGCGAACGTGTACGTGGCGGCTTCCATCAAATTTTTAAGTTCTCGGCTAGGTTAAGCCTTGGAGGAAGCTTTCAGACAGGTTTGGGGGGTAAAGGTCTTCCCAACCATATATGAGGTTGAACTCTTCCGGGAGAAGGGTTTCGCCAGAAGAAAGTGTAAGGCTTGCGGTAGAAGTTTTTGGACTCTTAACCCTGAAGCCGAGTACTGCGGAGACCAGCCCTGCGTAGCCTACAGCTTCGTAGGCAAGCCTCCAGCCTCCAAGCCTTTAAGCCTCCAAGAAGCAAGAGAAAAATTCCTGTCCTTCCTTGAACGCCACGGCCACAGGAGAATAGCTAAGTATCCCGTCGTGGCGAGGTGGAGGGACGACGTTTACTTGGTAGGCGCCTCCATTTACGACTTTCAACCTTGGGTTACGGAAGGCGTTATTCCTCCCCCAGCCAACCCGCTGGCCATATCCCAGCCCTGCGTAAGGTTCACAGACATAGACCTCGTTGGAAAGTCGGGGCGCCACCTAACAGGCTTCGAGATGATGGCCCACCACGCCTTCAACAGCCCCAAACAGCACGTATACTGGAATCATGAAACCGTGGAGTACTGCTTCAAGTTTTTCACCGAAGAGCTCGGCGTGAACCCGGAAAAGGTGAGCTTCGTCGAAGACATGTGGTCTGGAGGAGGAAACGCTGGAGAAGACTTCGAAGTTGTAATCGACGGGATAGAAGTGGCAACCCTAGTCTTCATGCACTATAAAACCTTGAACGGAGAGCTTAAGCCCCTAGAAAACATGACCGTTGACACAGGCTACGGGCTTGAACGCATCGTATGGCTTACCTGTGGAAGCCCAACCATATACGACGCCATATTCAAGCCTGCCATAGGGAAACTACTTCAGATGGCAGGAGTTAAACCTCCAGACGGGAAGCTTCTAGCTGAAATATCAAGGCTCGTCGGAGTCATGAGCGCTAAAGGCGAAAAAGGGCTGAAAAAGCTTAGGGTCAACGTGGCAGAGAAATTCGGCATACCAGCTGAAAGGCTTGAAGCCTCCCTTAAACCCTTGGAAATGATTTACTCAACGGCAGACTTCTCCCGAACCCTAATCTTCATGCTTGGGGACGGTGTTGTTCCCTCAAACGCTGAAGCCGGCTACCTAGCCCGCCTCCTCGTAAGGAAGATCCTTAGAAACCTCGACGGGTTAGGCCTTGAAGCCTCCCTAAGCGAGATTTTAAGCCTCCAACTCAAAGAGGTTTCAAGAGACTACCCTGAATACGGGGAGAAGGCTGAGGCCATTTTCGAAATGGCAAGGGTTGAAGAGGAACGATACAGGGAAACCTTGAAGAGGGGAGAAGCCATAGTTAAACGGCTTACCTCAGAAGTTAAAGCTAAAGGCCTCAGCCATGTTCCCAGCGAAGTCCTCCTAAAGCTCTACGACTCCCACGGGCTTACACCAGACTATGTAGCCCAGCTAGCCGAGAAATCCGGATTAAAAACCGAGGTTCCAGACGACTTTTACAGTCAGGTTGCAAAACTCCACCAAGAGGCAGGCGGAGGAGAGGAGAGACTTCCCATCCCACCGGAAGTCGAGGAGATAGTCTCCAGGCTTAAGCCTACAAGGCTTCTTTACTATGAGAAGCCAAGCCTCCAAGAGTTTGAAGCTAAAGTAGTCTACGCCTCCCAAGGCTTTCTGGTGCTTGACAGAACAGCCTTCTACGCTGAGGGTGGAGGCCAAGTTGCCGACGTAGGCGTCGTAAAGTGGGACGGCGGGAAAGCTGAAGTCTCCGGGGCTTACAAGGTTGGAAACGTGATTGTCCATGTGGTTAAAGACTGCCTTCCCCCCGTAGGTGTTGAGGTTAGGGGGATGGTCAACTGGGGTAGGCGTAGAAGCCTTATGAGCCATCATACAGCAACCCACATAATCATAGGAGCGGCTAGAAGGCTTCTAGGCGAACACGTGTGGCAGCATGGCGCCCTAAAAGAGGCGGAAAGGGCTAGGCTTGACATAACCCATTATGCCAGGCTCAGCGACGAGCAAGTTGAACGCCTTGAGGAGATGGCGAACAGGGTGGTCATGCAGGACATCCCCGTAGAGGTTTCATGGCTTCCACGGGAGAAGGCTGAAGCCAAATACGGCTTCACCATATACCAAGGCGGAGTGGTGCCTGGAAGAAGGCTTCGCATAGTTAAAATCGGAGAATGGGATGTGGAAGCCTGTGGCGGGACCCACTGCCGTAGCACAGGAGAAGTAGGCCCCATCAAGATAGTTCGCACCGAACGTGTCCAAGACGGGGTTGAGAGAATAATATTTACAGCTGGCATTTCAGCTGTTAGAGAGTTCCGCAGAGACGCTTTAAGGCTTAAAAACCTGTCTTCCATTACAGGCTCGCCGCTGGAAGACTTGGAGAAAAGTGTTAAAACACTTTTAGAGGAGGTTAAAGCCGCTAGGAAGGAGGCTTCAAGGCTTAGAAGCAGGCTTGCAAGGCAGACAGCTCAAAGCCTTATAGCTCAAGCCAGAAAGGTTGGGGCTGTTAGGATTTCATCCTGCAGGCTTGAGGAGGCTGCAGTTGAAGACCTCATCGCGGTGGCCTCTGAGGTTTCCAAGCTGGCTCCCGACCTGGTGGCTGTAATGCTTGGAGTCAGGGAAGGCGATGTAAGGCTTGTGGTGGTGGCGGGTGACGAGGCTGCAAAGGCTGGAGTTCACGCTGGAAGGCTTGCTTCAACCCTAGCTTCAAAGGCTGGGGGGAGCGGCGGCGGAAAGCCTACGCTAGGGCAGGGTGGAAACCTTAGGCTTGAGCTGGCGGAGAAAACCCTAGCCCAAGCTGAGGAGGAAGTTAAAAGCCAGCTTAAAAGGTGAAATAGGATGGGCTTCCCAGACTTTAAAAGCATAGAAGAGAAATGGCAGCGACGGTGGGCTGAAGCCAGAATCTTCGAGGCGAATCCAGACCCTTCAAAACCTAAATTTTTCGCAACCTTCCCGTATCCGTACATGAGCGGGCCTCTCCATGTGGGCCACGGGTACACCAGCGCTAGGGTGGATGTGGCAGCCCGCTACAAGCGGATGCGAGGCTTCAACGTGCTTTTCCCCTGGGCATGGCATTGGACAGGCGAAACCGTTGCAGGAGCCTCTGAACGCATAAAGAAAGGTGACACCAAGTTCATCGAAGCCTTAAGAGTTATAGACGGAGTCCCGGAGGAGGAGCTGAAAAAGTTTGTGGAGCCGGCTTACATGGCCAAATACTACACCGACTACAACCGGGAGGCTGTGAAGAGGCTTGGCCTATCCATAGACTGGCGCCGGGAGTTCTACACAACCTCCCTTCACCCGTGGTTCAGCCGCTTCGTTGAATGGCAATATTTGAAGCTTAGGGAGAAAGGATACGTGGTTAAGGGAACCCATCCTGTAGTGTGGTGTCCCCGCTGCGAAAGTCCGGTGGGAGACGCTGACAGGCTGGAAGGCTCAGGCGTATACCCTGAAGAATACATACTCGTAAAGTTCACCTTGAACGAAGCCAGCCTGCCAGCCGCCACCTTCAGGCCTGAAACAGTTTTCGGAGCTACAAACCTGTGGCTTAACCCTGACGCTGAATACGTGGAAGCCGAGGTTGACGGTGAAAAATGGGTTGTAAGCAGGCAGGCGGCTGTAAAGCTGAAGATGCAGCTTAGAAACATTAAGGTTTTAAGGGTTTTCCAAGGGCGTGAGCTCATTGGCAAAAAGTGCAGGGAGCCTGTTGAAGGCAGAGAGATTCCCATCCTGCCAGGATGGTTTGTAAACCCTGAAAGCGCTTCAGGAGTCGTGTACAGTGTTCCAGCCCACGCCCCCTACGACTGGGTAGCCCTCAAAGACTTGCAGGAAAACCCGAAGCTCCTAGAGGAGTTTGGAATCTCACGGGAAGAGGTTAAAGGAGTGAAGCCTATATCCATTATTTCTGTGGAAGGCTTCGGCGAGTATCCAGCTGTGGAGGTCTCAGAGAAGCTTGGAGTTAAAGACCAGTACGACCCTAAAGCTGAGGAGGCTACAAAGCTAGTCTACAAGAGAGAGTTCCATAAAGGCGTTATGAAGGAGAACTGCGGCTCCTACGCCGGTCTGCCTGTTGCCGAAGCCAAGCAAAGGGTTGTGGAAGACTTCACAGCCAGAAAGCTTTTCGACCACATGTACGACCTGCCTGAGAAGGTTGTATGCCGGTGTACGGCAGACTGCACGGTTAAGGTTCTCCAAGACCAGTGGTTCCTGAACTATTCAAACCCTGAGTGGAAGGAGAAGGTTAGGGAAGCCCTAGCCCAGATGAACGTGTATCCGAAGGAAGCACGCAACTGGTTTGAGGCTGTCGTAGAATGGCTGAGAGACTGGGCCTGCGCTAGGAAAACCGGGCTTGGAACACCGCTGCCCTGGGCTTCAGACTGGATTGTTGAAACTCTAAGCGACTCAACCGTTTACATGGCCTTCTACACTATCAACCGGCTGGTTAAAGAGGCTGGAATCCCCGCTGAAAAGCTAACTCCCAAACTTTTCGACTATATCTTCTATGGGTCCGGAAGCCCTGAAAGGCTGGCGGAAGAGCTGGAATTGAAAGCAGAGCTTGTGAAGGCTTTAAGGGAGGAATTCCTCTACTGGTATCCGGTAGACCTCAGAAACTCAGGGAAAGACCTCATCCAGAACCATTTAACCTTCTTCATTTTCCATCATGTGGCGCTTTTCCCTGGGGAACACTGGCCTCAAGCCATAGCTGTAAACGGGTTTATGAGGGTTGAAGGCGAGGAAATGCACAAGTCTAAGGGGAACTTTATCCCGCTGAGGAAGGCTGTTGAAGAGCATGGAGCTGACGTAACCAGAGCCGTTGTGCTGCTGGCCGCTGAAGGCCTAGACGACCCGGACTGGAGGGCTGAAAGCCTGAAAGAGGTTAAAACAAACCTAACCTCCCTTCAAAAGTTCATGGTTGAAGCTTGGAGCATGGAAGGAAAGCCTGAAGCCGAAAAAATCGAGGCCTGGCTTTTAAGCGTGCTGGGAGGAAAAGCTGAAAGGATTGCTGAAGCCGTTGAAGCGCTTAAAACCAGAACCGCCCTGGAGAACGCCCTCTACGAGGTTTGGAAGGACTTCCGCTGGTACATGAGGCGGACGAAGCCCCATCAGCCAACCGTGAGGAAGGCTTTAAAAATATGGGTTAGACTGCTTGCCCCCTTCACTCCTCACCTATGCGAAGAGCTCTGGGAGCAAATGGGCGGCGAAGGCTTTGTGTCTCTGGCTTCATGGCCAAGCTGGGATGAGGCACCTCAAAACTTGGAAGCTGAAGAACTTGAAGGAATGCTGAGGCTTCTCTTGGAGGACACCAAGCACATCCTAAGGGTTACAGGAATCAAACCCAGTAAAATCTACTATTACACTGCAGCCCCATGGAAGTGGGAAGTCTACCTTGAAGCCTTAAGACGTGGTAAAGCCGAAGCCGGAAGCGTGGTGAAGGAAGCGATGACTAAACCTGAAGCCAGAAAACTTGGAAAGCAAATTGTGAAGATGGTTGAGGAAGCTGTAAGGCTGGATGAAGGTGTAAAGGGGAGAAGGCTTAAGGCTGGAAAGGTTGACGAGGCAGCCTTCCTCAGCGAGGTTAAAGGCTTCCTTCAAAGCGAGTTGAACGCTGAAGTTCAGGTTTTCCGGGAGGGAGAAGCAGGAATCTACGATCCCAAGGGTAAGGCTGCGGTGGCTGAGCCTTACAGGCCGGCCATCTACGTTGAATAGTTTTCTAATGCCTGTTAAACCTCAAATAGGAAGGTTAGCCTTTAGTAGAACCCGCTAAAAGGCGATTTTTAATAATTATTTAGCATAATAAGCGACAACTTACCGAAGCATTTCATTTAGACTTTTATCTTCCCATGTAAAAAGGAGGTGTACGCTTGACAGCTGAAAAGCCCTGTTAAGGCTTTTTTAGGCATTTAAGCCCCTCATAAACTTTAATTCTTCTTTCCCCGCTAGGGCTGTCGGTGATAAGCTATGGTTGAATGCCCACGTTGCAAAAGCGAAGATGTGGAGTTAATCAAGTCCTGGGACGTCAGACCTAAGTCCAAACGAGGCAAAGCCATAAAGGTTTCAATCTACCAGTGCCGCTCCTGCGGGAACAAGTTCAGGAAGGCTGTGAAACTGGAGGAGGCTCCTGCCTCCAACATCAGCCCCGTTATCAACGTGTCACAGTCCATGGCAGGCAGCGTCTCCGAGCCTCAAACCACAACTGCCAGCGACGCCCACAAGGAATCATTCTTTGAGAAGCTGAAGAAAAGCTTCCATCTGTTCTAAAATCCTCATCTTAGGAGAGGGGAGAGGGAAGATTTGACTCTCCAGTATGAGGCGCTTCAAAAGTTCATAGGGAAGCCGGCTAAGGACATCTACCACCGGTATATTGGATACGTGGTAGGGATAACGCTGGATTCTAACGGCTGCTTAAACTCTGTAGGAGTTGACAGGGGTGGAAGCTTCGAAGAGTTCTCCAGCAACCAGGTTATAATCGAAGATGAAACGCTGGTGCTGGTTCCAAACTGGAAGACTGAAGCTGAGAAATTCAGGAAGGAGCACGACTTAACCCTTAAACGTTTTCAAGCCTTAGACGAGCTTTTAAAGAACCATGAAATCCCGGAATACGTTTACAATGAACTCTGCAGCCAGTATAAGAATTCCAAAGCTTGAAGAGGAACATAAAGCCTTAATCGACGGCTTGAACGGAAGAATCAGAGAGCTGGAAAACCATATTCACCATTTGGAAAGGTTCTTAGGCCACCTGAAAGTTCAGCATAAAGCCGGAGAAATAAGCGATGAAACCTACAAGCTTGCCAGCGAATACTTAAATTCTGTCATAGATAAAACCATTCAGGAGAAAAAGGACGTAGAAAACACCTTAAACCTTTTAGTCTCCCCGCCTAAGGAGCCCGAGTACAAGGAGCAAGAGCCTGAACCAGCCCAAGAACCCTCTAAACCTGAGGAGCTAACAAGCGGACATGACGAGCCCCTAGTCGTCAAAGTGGTTTCGCAGCCGGGTGAAGAATAGTCAAAATCCACTCTAAACCCCCAAATTTTTCTCCTTCCCCACAAATTTGAGAGGTATGCTTGATGGGTCTCCCATTCAGGAGTTTCGGAACTTCTGTATGGCTTGGATTGAAGTATTTTAAAATAGCCTGGTTCAAGGTTAAACTTGGCATTTTAGCTCTTTCAATGGTTACAGCCAGCTTCATTTTTTTCACCGGCTTCAGAGGCTTTGAAAGATATCTGACGTTTATCCCGGTCAGCATAATTATGGCTGTAGCCTTTTCAGCTGTTATGCTCCATCTGGTTAAATGGTCTATCCAGGATGTAGCTCTCTTCAAGGCTCTGGGAGCTAACAGGGGAACTATCACTCTTGCTGTTCTCTTCGAGCTTACCATTCTAGGTTTACTGTCCTCCGCCATTGGAGTAGCCGTAGGCTTAGCCCTAGTCTTTCCCCTCCAGGGCATTGAAGTCTTCCAGTCTGCCGGAGCTTTAACCCTAACTGCTGTTCTGCTCTCAGTTCTCCTAGGAGCCTTAACTGGAGCCTTATCCGTTTGGAGGGAATCCAAGAGAACCGTTGCGGAGATCCTGTCCTATGCCGGGTGAACCAGTAGTTAAACTGGAGCACGTTAAAAAAGTCTACGATGGCCAGGGTAAACCATCAAGCGTCTTCGAAGACTTAAACTTGGAAGTCCGTAGGGGCGAGTTCCTAGCCATCTTCGGCCCTACAGGATGCGGTAAGACAACTTTGCTCAACCTTATAGCTGGCTTCGACAGGCCTCAAAAGGGCAGAATATACGTTAAGGGCGTTGAAGTCAGCAGTCTTCCCGAAAGCAAGCTTGCAGTCTTCAGACGTAGAAACCTTGGAATGGTCTTCCAAACCAACAACCTGATACCTCACATGACCGTTTTCGAGAACGTTGAGCTTCCCCTAGTTTTCTCCGGGCTTGGAAGAGCTGAAAGAAAACGGAGGGTTGAGGAAGCCCTTAAAGCCTTCTGGATTTCAAATTACGCTGACAGGAAGATTTCAACTTTAAGTGTTGGAGAGTGCAGAATGGTTTCACTGGCCAGGGCCATGGTCACAGATCCTGAAATCGTGCTTCTAGACGAACCTACAGACTTCTTAGACGCCCTAACCGTAGACCTCCTGCTTTCCTCGCTTAAAGGCAAGCTTATGAAGGGTAAAACGCTGATTGCCACCACTCACCGCGGAAGGCTTACAAGGGTGGCTGAAAGAGTTATAAGGCTTAAAAAGAGGCTTTCTTAAACGTCTAATCCCAAGGCGTCTTTAAGCCCCTTATACCTGTTTCTAACAGTTACCTCCGTGACTCCTGCAGCTTCAGCTACGTCCTTCTGAGTTTTCTTTTCACCTGTGAGCACGCAGGCAATATAGAGGGCTGCAGCAGCAATACCTATAGGGTCTTTACCTACCACAGCCCCTCTTCTCTCGGTTTCGTCCAGGAGCCTGATAGCCTCCATCTGCGTTCTCTCAGGAATCCCAGCCCTAGCAGCAATCTTCGAAACGTAGTTTTTCGGGTCTGGAATAGGCATCTTCAAGCCTAACTCCTGAACCAGCAGCCTATAGCAGCGGGCTATATCCTTCTTTTTAACCCTGCTTACAGCTGCAACCTCCTTAAGCGACCTAGGCCTGTCATATCTACGACAGGCAGCGTAAACGGCTGCAGCCACAATGGCTGAAATAGATCGTCCTCTAACAAGCCCCTTCTCTAGGGCCTTCCTGTAAACTTCAGCAGCTTCCTCCTGTAAGTCTTCTGGAAGATGTATTTTGTCGGCAATCCGGTCAAGCTCAGCTAAGGCTTGAAGCAGGTTGCGTTCTACAGGAGACTGATACTGGGTTCTAGTCTGCCATCTTCTAAGCCTGAGCATTTGCATGCGGGTTTCCATTCCAACCCTTCGACCGAAAGCATCCTTTCCAACCTTATCTATAACGGTTGGAAGCCCCTTATCGGCGTGAAGGATGGAAATAGGGCTTCCAACCCTGCTTTTTTCAGCCTTCTCCTCCGGGGTGAAGGCTCTCCATTCCGGTCCCCGGTCGAAGGCTTCCTCGCTTATTACAAGCCCACACTGGCTGCATACAATTTCTCCGGTTTCACTTTGAACAAGAATAGGGCTTCTACACTCGGGGCAACGGTTGGGGACGCCTCTTTCAGCCCCCTGCTCACGTATTACACGCTTATGTTTTACACTCAATATTCACCCCTCCCCCATTTAATCCTACACCAGCCCCTTCCTGAGGGGAGGGCGGTGTAATCATAAGTAAAGGGAGTAAGGAAGATTCTAGGCTTAAGTCTATTAGACTTACCCCTATATAAACTTTACTCTAAAAGTTTTTTAAACCCTAATTTTTTAAGCCTCTAAATCAACTTTTATTGTGTTACGAAAGGTGAGCCCATGGCAAAAATAAGAAGCGTAGACTTCCCCTCAGACGTATTTGAAGGCTTATTAGCCTACGCTAGACACGTGCACCCACGGGAGGTCCTGCTACTATTAAGAGGAAAGGTTTCCGGTGGAAGCCTTCGAGTGGAGGAATTCCTTGTTCCTCCCTTCGCTGTTCAAGGAGAAGGCTTTGCCTCCTTTTCACCTTGGTTTCTACCTTTAGACCCTTCTATTCTCGGAACAGTTCACTCTCACCCCTCAGGAAGCCTCAGACCCTCAACGGAAGACTTCAACCACTTCTACGGCCGGGTGATGGTGATAGTGGCTTACCCTTACCGTTCGGAAAGCAACATCGCAGCCTACGAAAAGGACGGCGGAAACCTCCCGGTAAGGCTGCTGTAGCCACCAGAAATCAGGAAACCTTAAAACCGGTGGAGGCGAGAATTAAATAGCCCCCGGTAGGAGGTTGATGTTTAAATGCCTATAAGAGCTTTCGTGCTTGTGACAGCCAAGCCAGGGACATCCGAGGAAATCGTTAGAACCCGGAAGGTTAGAGGCGTTAAACTGGCGAACTCCGTCTTCGGAAGGTTTGACGCCGTGGTAGTGGTTGAAGCTAAAGACCTTGAAGAGCTTAGAAAAATAGTTTACGAGATGATAGAGCAGCTTCCAAACATCGTTCACACGGAAACCCTGATTTCCCTGTTCTACCCGCCTGAGAAGGCCTAACCTTTAGCCATCAAGCTTATCAAGGTTTCAGTATGGGTTACGTTTGGAAGCCTCTCAATTATTTTGTAGGTTAGCCTTGTAAGCTCATCCAAGCTTTTAACATCCACCACCACAACCGCGTCGAATCTGCCGTAAACCGAATCGGCAATTTTAACTCCCTTCAAGCTTCTGGTACGCTTCACGGCGGCTACTATCTCCTCCGAGGTTCCAGGCTTAGCCGTAATCAGAATGTACGCTCTCAACAAGCCCACCAACAAACTTAAGCCAGCCAGGAAATAAAAACCTTAATACCTGAAAACTGGATAAAGGAAACAGAAAAGCCCCGGTAGCGTAGCCCGGTTAGCGCGTGGCCTTGGTAAGGCCAAGGTCGCGGGTTCGAACCCCGCCCGGGGCTCCACCAAATAAATTTCTTTTAAAAGTAAAGGACTGGTGATGAAGTATGAATAAAAGAAAATGCGGTGGATGCAAATATTTTGAACAAAGTAGTTTACTTAAATTGGTGTCCCCTAACGATTCAAGTGGTTTTTGTACTTATTATCCAACCAACCGTTTCAAGGTGGACGGAAAAACCGTTTATGGTAAATGTCCACTGATTATGCCAAAAAGCCATGATTTTTGCGAGATTCTTCTCGGGATTTTTGGGTATAAACTAAATTTTCTTCCTCAACGTGAAGTTGAGCTTGGAGAAGGAAGGGTGGATGTAGTTTGGTGGTATCGCTTACCAGAACTTGTAAATCTTCCATTTATAGCGTGGGAAATAGAACGTGATAACTGGAAGAT
>LUCC01000032.1 GCA_001593855.1 Candidatus Hecatellales archaeon B24
CTAGGCGAGCTTGTCGACTGCGTGCTCGCACAGATAAGGAAGCATGGCGGGGAAGGAAAATTTGAAAGGGAAAAGTGAGAAGCTTTGCCTGTTCGAATGCGGAAATGTATGAGATGCGGTGAATACACGCTGAGCCAAACGGTTTGTCCCCGCTGCGGCGGCCTCCTACGCCTTCCAACCCCTCCTAAATTCTCCATGGAGGATAAGTATGGAAGGTATAGGAGGGCCTTGAGAAAGCAGATGGAAGCCCGCTCTGAGGGTTAGTCTTTAACCTTCAAGATTATTATTTGAGCTGCCTCCATTTCCTCGCTGAGCTTGTAGTGGGAGGGGGAGGCGTAGGCAACTTCAAATCTTTCAAAGTCTTCTTCCTTGAATATCCCCATGGCGTAGAAAATTACTTTTCCCAGAAACGTATCTTCATCCGGTATGCCGTCTCCGTTCTTATCTATGTTTTCAGCGTTTATTTCAGGTTGAATCTGGCTGGCAGCCCTTGCTATCCAAGGCCAGTTGCCAGCGTCTCCAAAGCCTGATGGCACGTGAATCTCAGGTATTTGAGGGTGCCTGGCAGTTGTTATGAAAACCAGCACGTAGCGGGCGTTGAACTGCTCCCTCAGAATCTTCTCCGCGTCGGCTTCGCTTGAAAGAAGCAGCACTCCCACTCTGGCTGCCTGCTGGCTGTGGAGGAGCGACGCGTCGGAGACCGTTGCAGCCTTTCCAAGCACGCCTATCCAGTAGCCATACGTCCACCAGGCTACCACAGGCTCTCCTCTAAGGTTTTCCCTAAGCCATTTCAAGGTTTCCGTCCAGTCTGCCTTCAGGGTTTTGCTGGGCAGGATTGAGGTAGCCATAGCTGGCGGAAAGTTGACAGATTCGAGGGCGCTGATGAAGGAGGCGGAGAGCAGCATGACTATTACGGCTGGAATCAGTAGAGCTGGCCTTGTTATGGGGGCAGCCTTACCGGGCTTCCGGCTTTTCAAAACCCTGCCAGCGGACCTGAGAATTTCAGCTACAGAGTAGGCTGCTAGGAGGCTTAAGGCTGGGAATGCTAGGAGGCTGAACCTGACCATGGAGGCAGCGGCATAAAGCGAGGTTAAAGTGAAAACCACTAGGTAAACGTCTATGGGAAGCCTTCTTCTGGCAGCAAGGAGAAAGCCGAAGATGCCTAAGGGTAAAATGCCTCCGAAAGCTATGTAGACGGAAGCCCACGTTCCAATTCTATGGTCTGCGGAGGCCTCCCTTAAAATGCCTCCAAGCGTTGAAGCTCTAACCGTCGGATTCAAAGCTTCCAAGCACTCGTAGGATAAAGCTGAAGTTAAACCTGAAAAGTACAGGGCTAGGCCTCCTACAGCCGTCAGGGCTATGGCTAAGGATAGCTGGAGAGCAGGCGGCTTCAAAAGCCTTGAGGACCCCTCGTAGGCCAGCAGAAGTATTACTGCGAGTAGAACGGGTAGAGCTGGTGTGGAGGCTATTAATAAGGGGCCTGGCTTAGGAAAAGGCAGGGCAGCTGCAACCCCTATAAGGACCGTTACAATGTATGCGGCGGCGAGCCTACGTGAATATTTTTGAAGAGCCACCCAGGCGAAGATAAAGCCTGCTAAGAGCAGCCCGGCATAGTAGCAGAAATCCCAGCATATATTCAGGTATGCAAAGGCTAACCCTGCAGCCGCAGAGTAGGCTAAGGTCTTCCTCCAAACTTCAGCCTTTAAGGCCTTGAGGAAGAAAAGGGAAACCAGCAGGAGCAGGGGAACACCGAGGGTGGAAGACTCAAGGAAGCCTGCAGCCGTATGGTTAACATAGATAGGACATAAGGCTGTGAAGATGGCGGCTAGGAGACCGACCTTCCCTCCTCCCAACTCCCTGCCGAAAAAATAGACGAGAACGACTGTGAGGCAGGAGGTAGCTGGAGGGAAAAACAGCGAAACCTGGAGGAGAGACACGTTTAAGCCTTTAAGTATGCTGTAAAAGAAAGCCACCGTAAGGGGGAGACCGAGAAAGGTGGTTGCCGCTACATCCCTTCCCTGCGGATACCAGAAGTGTCTGTCAACCCAGCCTTGGGGCTGAAATATCCATGAAGCCCCATGCTCCGACAGATATTCAGCCACATGGTAGTACCAGTAGGATTCAAAGCCTGAAAGGTAGCCGCCCCACTTTAAAGGCAGCAGGCGTACTAGAAAGCTGAAAGCCGCTATGAGAAGGAGGAAAACAGCCTCCAGCTTTCTGGATTCCAGAAGCCTGAAGAAGCCTTTAAGGGAGAATACGCCTCCAATTCCAGCCAACCAGCAGCCCACCTACACCGTTCAGCCTTAAAGAGCCTGTTTAACCTTAACCTTTATCGTCCTAAACGTTTTAATCTTTCTCGGATGGTTTAAGGGTTTAGTGCTTGCTGGGCTTAGGCTGGAGTTGAGGGTCAGCCTTGAAGGAGCTTACCTCCACCTACGACCCCTTGAAGGTTGAGGAGGAAATATCTAGGTGGTGGACTGAGAGGGGGATACCGTCTAAGCATGCCTCTCTAAGGAGAGGAAACCCTCTATTCAGGTTTTTAGAAGGGCCTCCAACGGTTAACGGCTTCATGCATATAGGCCATGCCCGTGGGCGAGCTATGAAGGATGTGGTTTTAAGGTTTGAAGCCATGCGGGGTAGGCATGTTTGGAAGAGGGCTGGATGGGACTGCCAGGGGCTTCCCGTAGAGTTGGAGGCTGAGAAAAATCTTGGAGTTAAAACTAAAAAGGACATTGGGAAGGTTGGACTTGAAAAGTTTGTCGGGGAATGCAACAGGATAGTTGACTTCTACATTGAACACTGGAGGAAAGTTTCTGAGAGGCTTGGCCTATGGCTTGACTACGATAACGCCTATGAAACTAGGAGAAGCCAGTACATAGAGTTTGTCTGGTGGTTTCTGAAGCAGGCCTACGAGAAAGGTCTTCTCAAGGAGGACTTCAACGTGGTTCCGACGTGCCCCCGCTGTGAAACCTCGCTTTCAAGCCATGAGGTAAGCCTGGGCTACACGACCATGCGGGACCCGTCCATCTACGTCAAGTTCCGGCTGGAGGGAAGAGAAAACGAGTTCATCGTGATTTGGACTACTACGCCTTGGACTATTCCTGGAAATGAGGCTGTAACCGTCCACCCGGACTTCTTCTATGCGAAGGTTAAAGTTGGAGAAGAAGTTTGGATAGTGGCTGAACAGCTTGTTAAGCCTGTTATGAGCCAGCTTGGAATAGGAGAATACCGGGTTTTAGAGAGTTTCCCAGGAGCTAGGCTTGAAGGCTTAAAGTATAGGCATCCGCTGGCTGAAGAAGTGCAAGCCCACGGGCAGCATAAGGGAAGATTCGACCACTCCATAATCTTAGGCGAGCATGTCTCACTTGAGGAGGGAACGGGATGCGTTCACACGGCTCCTGCCCACGGCCCAGAAGACTTTGAAGTAGGCCTGAAATACGGTATTCCCGTCTTCTGCCCTGTAAGCCAGACGGGAATCTTCACGGCTGAAGGAGGAAAATATGCTGGAAGGTTCTTCCGGGATGCCAACGGCGAAATTCTTGAGGACTTGAAAGCTAAGGGGCTGCTGGCTTGGGCTGGAGAGATAGAGCATGAATACCCGCTTTGCTGGAGGTGTGGAAGCCCCCTGCTCTACCGGGCTGACAAACAATGGTTCCTGAAAATTCCAGCGGTTAGAGGACTGCTCCTCCGAGAGAACAGCGGAGTTGAATGGTTTCCTGAGTGGGCTGGAAAACACAGGTTTGGAGAGTGGCTGGAAGGCATCGGCGACTGGTGTATTTCGAGAAGCCGCGTGTGGGGTTCACCCTTAAACGTTTGGCGCTGCGAGAAATGCGGGGAAATAGCCGTTGTGGAAAGCAGGGATGAACTGGCTAAGCTTGCCAGAAAGCTTCCGGAAAGACTTGAACTTCACAGGCCGTGGGTTGACCGGGTTATACTTGCCTGCCGTAAATGTGGAGGAGACATGTTTAGGGTTCCCTTCGTACTGGACTGCTGGCTTGACTCCGGAGTGGCGCACTCCGCCGGAATAGACGCTTTAACAGATAAGAAGCTATTCGAAAGGCTTTTCCCCTACGATTTTGTGACGGAAGCCGTTGACCAGACTAGAGGCTGGTTTTACTCGCTGCTGGCTACCAGCGTAATCCTCTACGGGAAGACACCCTACCGGAAGGTTCTATGCCAGGGACTGGTCCTCGATAAGTATGGGCAGAAGATGTCTAAGTCTAGGGGGAACGTGGTTTGGGCTGAGGAAGCTCTGGGAAGCCATGGGGCTGACGTTGTTAGAGCCTACCTTCTCGGTAAGGCTGCTCCGGAGGACACCCTCCTCTTCGACTGGGAGGAACTTAAACAGGTCAAGCGTAACCTCACCGTGGTTTGGAACGTGTTTTCCTTCGCCACCACGTACATGATACTTGACAGGTTTAACCCTAAAGACTGGCCTCTCGAGAAGGTTAGCCAGTATTTGAAGGCTGAAGACAGATGGCTTCTGTCCCGCTGTCAGACGGTGATTGGAAAGGTTACATCCAGCTTGGAGAAGTACAGGTTTCACCTGGCCTTCAGAGACCTTTTGGAGTTTCTGGTAGAGGATGTAAGCAGGCTTTACGTCAGGCTTGTGAGGAAGAGGGTTTGGGTTGAAGCTCCGGAGCCCAGTAAAACAGCAGCCTACTACACTCTTTACAGGGTTCTCCTTGACTCCTTGAAAATGCTGGCTCCCTTCACACCATATCTGGCTGAGAAACTATATCAGGCCATTTCAGCCGAAGAAGTGGAAAGCGTCCACTTCTGCGACTGGCCTAAGCTGGATGAAGCCTTCGTAAACTTGAAGCTGGAGGAGGAAATGGAGGTTTGCAGGAAGGTTTTGAAGGCAGCACTTTCAGCAAGGCAGAGGGGACAGGTTAAGCTCAGATGGCCTGTTAGGAAGCTTGTGGTTTCACCCTTAAACTCCAGCGTGGAGGAGGCGGTGAAAAGGTTCAGCGAGGTTCTTGCAGGCCAGTCGAACGCGAAGGAGGTTGAGGTTCTCAAGGCTGGAGAGACTCCGTCCTTCATAGAATTCAAGCTTAAGCCGAAGCTTGCAAGCATCGGCGGAAAATTTAAGACGTTAACCCCGAAAATCTTGGAGGCTGTGGAAAAGCTTGGAAGCACGGAGGCTGAAAGATTTAGGGAAACCGGGGAGATAAAGGTTCAGGTTGAAGGGAAACCTGTTAGGCTTATGGGGGAAGACTTAACGGTTTCAGAGGAGCTGCCGGAAAACTTTTTGGTTGAAGAGTTTGAGGGAGGCAGGGTTTTCGTTGATGTAGAGCGTACAAGGGAGCTTATGGCTGAAGCCTTGGCGAAGGAGGTTGTCAGGAGAGCTCAGATTATGAGGAAGGAGATGGGCTTAAACATTGAAGACCTTGTAGACGCTGAAATAGGCTTTGAAAGCCGTGAAAGCCTTGAACTGGCGTCCTCCACAGCCAACTACTTGAAGCGGGAGGTTAGAATTAGAAGTTTAAAGCTGGGCGGGCTGAGTGACGTATCCATGCCTGAAACAGAAGGCGTAATTAAAGAGTGGAATGTGGACGGGGAAAAAATAAGGATAGCCCTCAGAAAAATTTAAGGATGTGACCTTAGGTTAAGAGGACCTGATTTCAACGTCTTCAATGCTGAAGGCCAGCCTGCGTCCACATTTGGGACATTGGCCTCCTACCATCTGAATTACTTCTTCAGCTGACTTCAGCTCAACGCCTTGGTAAATAGTGTGACCGCAGCTTTTGCAAACTACTATCTGGGGCATGTTCAGCCTGCCCTCCCTGAAAGTTTAACTTTTCTTAACGGATTCTCCAAGCTTGCTTGAAGGAGTCCAGGCGCCTCCGGCGAAGGTGTACCCGCATTTGGTGCACCGCCATACTCCAAGCCCTATCCTTTTCACGGATTTTCTTGCACACTGAGGGCACTCGTAGGAGGCTTTTGCTTGAATTTCGATTTTTGCTCTAGCCTTTCTAAGGCTTGCACCTCCACGGGTTCTGAACCTTCCTACGGGGCCAACCTTCTTGGTTCTGCCCATAGTTTAACCCCTCCACCCTGGTATTAGGCTTCTAACCTCAGCAGCCTTGCTTCTGGCGATTTTCTGAGCTTCCATTATTTCTTCGAAGGTGAAGGTTCCTCCTCCGCTTTTCTGGATGGCGCATATTTTACCGTCTTTCGTGGTGGTTATGGTTATTTTGGCTGTTGCCATAGTTTCCTCTTCCAGGGTCGGGTCTACTAGGAGTGCTTCGTCTATTTTGGCTATGGTTATGGACACCGGGCAGTCTCTGACCGGAAGCTCTTTGAAGTCTCCGGTGGGCTTGCCTTCTTCTCCTTCAACCTCCACCACGGGAAGCTTAGCGTTCATAAGGCCTGAAATAGCGGCGTATTCGGATGCGTCGAAAAGGTTGCCGTCATGATTTAGGATGTATATGTCAACGAAGACCACGTAGGCAAGCTTCCCGGGGATAATTATAAGGCTTTCCAAGTCTAAGGCTTTAGACTCTCGGAGACTTCTGTCAACAACCCTGGCAAGCTCTATCGAGTTCTCGTCTGGAGGCCCCGGCTCGAAAATTTCGTGGGCTAAGGGTAGAAGCTCAGCGTTAACGGTTAGGACGCCCATGTTAGGGGTGTCACTGTATGGAGGCCCTGTTTCAACCTTGATTCCTACGAGGACGCGGGTGTTTCCAAGGGAAACCTGGGCTGAGCCTTCAGCCTTACCTATGACTCCAGCCTCGATTTTCACATCCCTGTACTCGGTTAGGCTTCTTCCGTCAAGCCTCTTCCCAAGCTTTAGGAACTCTATCATCTGCTTGCTTTTTATTTTTGTAAGGGGCTCTGTTTGAGGTGTTATGGACATGATTTCACCGTCCTCTCACTCCTGTTCTTCCACGGCCTCCTTGGCCTCCACATATTTCTGCTTTAAGGCTTGCTTCTGCATCTGGTATATTCTCATGCAGGCTTCCTTAGCCATTTTCAGGGCTTCAACAAACTCCTCTTCGGTTAGCTGACCGTCCATCTGGAGAAGCGACACCGTGTCTAGGGCTGGAATGTAGGCTACCGGCATGTCAGCTTCACCCTCCTTGTCTTCCTCGTCGTTTAAGTCTACGATGAGGCAGCCTTCCACTTTTCCAACCGCGCAGGAGGCTACTAGGTCTCTCAGAGGTATCCCAGCGTCAGCCAGGGCGAGGGAGGCTGCCGTTATGCCAGCACACCGGGTTCCACCGTCGGACTGTAGAACCTCTATGAAAATGTCTATCATGCTTCTCGGATAATACTCGGAGAAGATTACTGGCTCGAAGGCTTCCCTAATGATTTTTGAAAGCTCTATTTCCCTTCGGCTTGGAGCTGGAGATTTACGCTCCTGGGTTGAGAAGGGTGCCATGTGATACCGGCATCTCACTATGGCCCTGTCTGATAGGCCTAAATGCTTAGGGTGAACTTCCCTAGGCCCGTAAACAGCCACTATAATTTTGCTTTTCCCCTGCTCTATGTAGGCTGAACCATCTGCGTTGGCTAGGAGGCCTACCTCCATTCTTATCGGCCTAAGTTCGTCTGGTTTTCTACCGTCTATTCTTAAACCGTTCTCGCCTATGAGTTTCTGCCTTGATTCTTCCATCTAAATCAGCCTCAAAACTTTTCTTTTTCTTCCTCGATAAATTTTCTAATTCTGTCGGTTAACCCCGACGTGTGGGCTTGCTCTTCAACCATTCTTACGGAGTGGATGGCAAGCTCAACCATTTTCAGGTTTCTACCTTTTATCAGCACCTTGCCGTTTTGGCCTGCGATTATTTCGCATCCTGTAAGCTGCTTTATCATGTTTATCATGGAGCCTTTTTTCCCTATGAGCCTTGGAACCTTTGTGGGGGTTAAATCTATAACTACTCCTCCCTCAACCTTTCCGAGACCCCTCTCTTTGATGGTTAAGGCTGGGTCTCGGGTTCTGTCGAAGGCCGAGATTTTAGCTATAACAATGTCGCCTAAGGCCAGAATTTTCGTCAGCGAAACCATTTCGGGGCTGAAGGGTTTACCTGTTACGTCTGAAACGCTTAGGTTTGCTGTGTACGGCGAGTTTATGTCTACAATCCAGCCTCCCAAGGTTGTGTCCACTATTCGCCCTATGACTAGGTCTCCAACCCTCGGAATGTAGGGTCCTTTAAGGGCGACGACGGAAACCCGTTTACCCCGGACATCGGCAAGCCCAAGCCTTTGAGCGTAAATTCTACCATCATCCTTGTAGGCGTTATCTCCAGCTAAGTATTCGCCTTCGGCAAGAAGGTCTCCTGGAGATACCAGCTGTCTTCTTTCAACCAGCAAAGGCAAGCGTTACCACCGGGTTAACTTACTCTTTTTATTTGAGCTGAGCCCTTTGTTACGCTTCCAAGCTTTTCCATGAAGGAGGGCTGCAGCCCGGCTGGGATTTCAATTACAGCTGACAGAGAGCCGTCTTGAAGCCACTGCTCCCTTTTAATGGCTCCGAAAGATTTAAGGGCTGAATAGGAGCTGGGAGCAAACCTCGGCGGGATAACAACTTCTAATTCGACGTTTTCTATTTTCAATGGTAGAACCGGCCTTAACGCCTGGATTACCTGTTTAGCCTGCTCTTCAGCGTCCTTGAAGGGGTCTATGGATATGTGAGCTTCAGCCATAGCCTGCTCTATTCTTAGAGGGGGGTG